>CAYTXY010000173.1:0-3787 GCA_964441355.1 uncultured bacterium | reverse complement strand
CATAATCCTAATACCAATTTTGTCTACACATCGTTCCCGTTTGGAAAACCTGTGAATAAAGTTGAGCCATTGGCCCAACTTTCGGAGTTGGCGGCGGGTCGGGTTGTAAAGGAGCACGGTATTTCGCATCGGATTTCCGTTCGCCTTCTCACTTCTCACCTGAGACCAGAAAACGGCATTAAAGCTTTTTGGGTCGGAGAGAAAAAACTTCAAGACGAACATGAGCAGAAATGGTCAGCTAAGTTCTCTGAGATCTCTGCGTCTTTTTTCAACAAGATTCTTCAACACTGCCAGCTCCAAGCGACGCCTGACTTTACCGGAGCTAAGAACTCAGAGTGCGAGCGATTGCTGAAAGAGACCGCTCTAGAGACTGAAAAGGCCGGTGCTTTATGACAGTTCTCACTCAAGCCATTTGGGGCATAGCTTCCCGTCCCATTGTTCGTAGGCCCTCCCATAAAACGATTGGGCTCGGGGGCTTATGATTCGCCAGGGATTCGGGCTCCTCGGGTCCACCCTAAGCGGCGGGACTCCTCAGGGCCGCATCTTAAAAGGCTCTGTTGCATCGACGCTTCTTGGCGCTGGCGGTTACTTAATTCAACAAGGAAGAGCGCTTTTAGGAATCAGTAACATCCGCCAAATCCCTGTTCTTTCCTCAAAACACAGCACCTGCGATACTTTTCCTTCTTTTTAGTCTGGATTCTGCTTGCCCTTATAGGCTGTATGAACGATTTTCGCCAAAGTTTGAATCGTTGGATTTTTCTTTTTAAACAGTTGATACAGTGTGGACCTTGGGACACCGGCCTCTGCAAGGAATTGAGATTTATTTAAAGCCTCGAGGTGAGTCTCGATCACTTCCATCACACCATCCGGATCGTTTTCGATCAAACATTCCATGATAGCCGCTCCAATAAGCCTTACATCCAAGAGTTTTTCTGTGGGGTTCAGCTCAGTCACTCGGGCAAGAGGTCGCACGGCTGCCCTACGAGAGCTATTTCTTCGTCTTGGGCGACGACCTAGTCTTGAGATAGATCGTCTTCGCCTTTAAAACGTCTTGATCTTGACCATTTTTATTTCCTCCTATAAGCAAGATACTTCCCACTCGTCCGTGCTGGAATGAGCCTTATGCATAGCGGGAAGCATATTTGTCGATTAGAGTTCTGATCATTGTTTGATAATTTGTGTGGTATTTTTCGGCTTCATGTTTGAAAAATTCAATGCTTGATTTGGTTAATGAAATAGTGATTTTTTTTGTTTCTTCTTTGAGAAGTAATTCTTTAGGGTGGGGCAAAAAATCGTCAACTATTTTGATTTTTCCCAGTCGTTTATCTGTATACTTAACTTTGCGCTTTTTCATAAATTTTCCTCCCTTCTCTCCAATAACCTGCACCGAAAATACGTATCCATTGATTTCTGTAGGTAAAGCGGACAGTCATAATTGCTCCATCAACCTCGCCGAAACAGTAGTATCGAATTTCGCGCATCGAGTGTTTAACATCTTTAGCAATAATACGATGTGGATCTAGAAAAGCTCGTTGGGCCTGAAAGAACGAAACGCCGTGCTTCGATCAAAAGTCGTTTTATCCACAATGGGAAATATATAGCAACACCCATATATTTAGCCATATTTTTATACATATATTTGTATGGCTGGGAGATCTT
The DNA here is from genome assembly GCA_964441355.1 of uncultured bacterium. Classification (GTDB taxonomy): domain Bacteria; phylum Chlamydiota; class Chlamydiia; order Chlamydiales; family SM23-39; genus CAIPFQ01. Next base: position 2,128 of record CAYTXY010000173.1, on the reverse strand, counting down.
CCTAATGAGTGGCTGCGACTAAAAACGAATCCGTCGCCTCGACAAGAGCGTCGGTAATGCCCGGCTCGCTCGCCGCGTGTCCCGCGTCTTTCACGACAACGAATTCGGCCTTTGGCCAGGCTTTATGCAGCTCCCAGGCGCTCTCGAAAGGACAAATGATGTCGTAGCGCCCTTGGATGATGAATCCCGGGATCTGAGACAAAGCGCCCGCATGTTCGAGGAGCCAATTATCGGTCTTGAAAAAGCCCTTGTTGATGAAATAATGGCACTCGATCCGGGCGAGCGCGTCGGCATGCTCGTCTTCGGTGAATTGCTGATAGAGCGCCGGATCGAAGATGAGCTTCAGAGCCGCCCCTTCCCATGAGGCCCATGCGGAGGCCGCCCGTTTTCGGACCGCGGGATCGGGAAAAGTGAGCCGCTTGTAATAGGCGGCGACAAGATCCCCTCTCTCGTTTTCTGGGATCGGATCGAGGTATTTTTCCCACTCGTCGGTAAAAATGCGATCCGCTCCGGATTGGTAAAACCAGTCGATCTCTTTTTTCCGCACCAGGAAAATCCCTCGCACGATCAGCCCTAAGACTTTCTCCGGGTGGGTTTCAGAATAGGTGAGCGCGAGCGTGCTGCCCCAAGAGCCGCCGAAGACGACCCAGCGGTCGATCTGCAAGTGGGTGCGCAAACGCTCGATATCGTCGACAAGATGCCAGGTCGTATTGTCTTTAAGGCTTGCGTGAGGCCGGCTTTTTCCCGAACCTCGCTGATCCATCAAAATGATCCGGTAACCCTCCGGATTGAAATAACAGCGGTGGCTCGGCTCGGTGCCTGATCCGGGGCCGCCATGAAGGAAAATGACCGGCTTGCCCTTAGGGTTTCCCGACTCTTCCCAGTAAACGGAATGTCCCGACCCGACCTCAAGAAAACCTGTCCGGCGGGGCTCGATCGGGGGGTATTTCGTCCTCATGATTTTCTTGGGCGGTAAAGATATTCGGGCCGAACGATCGGCAACCCTTTACCGCCGCGCGCCTCCACCCGTTCATAAACGATCTGGATCGCGATGCCGACACAGCGGGAAAGCCCGAAGAGGATCGTGAAATAATCAGGGTAAGGGAAGCCGGCCGCGACGAGCATCGATCCCGTGATGGCGTCGATATTCGGATACGGATCGGAGATCTTTGGGTTTTCTTTCAAGACGCGGCTTCCTTCCGATCTGAGAAGGAGGGCGATCTTGACGAGGGGGTGACTCGGAAAATGCTTTTGGCAATACTCATAGCAGACAGTGGCGCGAGGGTCTTCCACTCGCAGCACCGCGTGGCCAAAACCAAAGACAAGTTCGTCATTTTGCAATTTTTTCCGGATGAGCTTCTCGATATCGGAGGCGCTCGCTTTTTCTCCTGCCTCCTTGAGCACTTTTTCGACGAATTCGAGGCAGTCTTGGTTCGCGCGGCCGTGTCTGGGGCCCGCAAGGGCCGTGATCGCGGCGGCAAGAGACCCAAACATGTTCTCAAGTCCTGATGCGACGGCTTTGCCGACGAAGGTCGAAAGATTTCCGCCCGAATGATCGAAATGAATGACGTTGAAAAGCTTCATCGTCTCGATCAGCTGAGGAGTTTTTTTGCCCGGCATCTTGAGCATCTGGACGAAATTTTCCATGTAGCCTAATTCAGGATGCGAGGCAGAGGGTTCGCCCCATCCGGCCCAGTGGTTGATGACTGCCGCTGCGATTTGAGGCAATTTCGCGATCGCGTTTAGGCAATCTTGCCGGTAATCGCCCGTCCCTTCGCACATGCCCGCAATGAGAAGCGCCGCGGCGAAACTGTCCATGGGATGGCCCGCCCGAGGCAAAGATGCGATGTGATGGAGAGTGTCGGGTTTGCAAGCGGCGCGCTTATTGAGGTCCGCCTGGAATTTCGCGATCTTCTCTTTCGTCCCCATCTCCCCGTGATAGAGGAGATAGATGACCTCGATCGAATCACGACTTGCCAGCTCGGAGATCGGGTGACCCACGTAGGTCAGCCCTTTCATGGGATCGACGTCAGAGGTCACGCAATACCCCACCGGCACCCCTCTTAATCCCGTATCCAGAGTCTCCTTCGTGATCTCGAAAAGAACGCCCTCGTCCATTGACTACCTC
>CAYTXY010000172.1:0-3805 GCA_964441355.1 uncultured bacterium | reverse complement strand
CGCCTTATCTCGACATGAAAGACTCCAGGGCCGAAGAGATTTTAAGCCGCGTTCAGAGTAAAAATTACCTGGATTTCATGGAGCTGAACTCCCTGATCGAAAAATCTATCTTGAGGGCGCAGACTCTGAGGCAGTTAGGTGTGGAACAATTGCTTGCGGGCGGAAGCAAAGACTCCGATGTTCCCGTTTTAGGCTCGGCCCGGTACCCTCAATCGGAATTTGACATCATGGAGAGGCAAAAGAGCCGGATGGGCCGGTTTTACCAGTTTCACCAGGCCCGCTCGCAGCTCGTCTCGGCAGACCGGAAGGTGAGCGTTTTTGGCCTTTTCGAGAAAAAGGTGCGCCGTTTTGAAAACAACTACCTCTTTTTGGATCCGGCCGGATCTCCTCTTGCAAAAGAAAAAATCGAACACTTGCTAACGCTCCGTCTCCTGAAGTCGCTCGCGAAGAGCCTCGATACGCACACGGCCTTTTTCAGTCCGGAAGAGGCGTACGAGATGCGGCTTAGCCTCGAGAAGCAGTTCGAGGGGGTCGGCGTGGTCCTTTCGGAGGGGATCGATGGTGTGATGATCACCGATCTCATCGAAGGGAGTCCTGCTGCGCAATCGGGGCAGATCAAAATCAATGACCTCCTCGTAGAAATAGACGGAAAAACGTTGGGGTCGACCAGTTTTGAGGAGGTGCTCGATCTCCTGAAAAAAAGGGACCGCTCGGAGATCATTTTGGGGTTCAAGCGGCTCGATCCGGTCAGTAAAGAGACTTTTTTTAGGGTGTCTCTCAGAAAGCGGCCGATCGCGATGAAGGATGACCGGATCAAGTCCAGCTACGAGGTCGTGGAAGGGGGTATCATCGGGAAAATCGCCCTCCACTCCTTTTACGAGAGCAGCGATGGGGTCACTAGCGAAAAGGACATCAAGGAAGCGATCCGCAATTTTCGGAGCATTGGGGAGCTCAAGGGGCTCGTTTTGGATCTCAGGGAAAATTCCGGCGGTTTTCTCGGACAGGCTGTCCGGGTGGCGGGGCTTTTTGTTTCGAACGGGGTGATCGTTATCTCGAAATACGGGAAAGGGGACACCTACTATCTCCGCAATATCGTCGGCAAGAGCTACTTTAGCGGGCCGCTTGTGGTCCTTACCTCAAAAATGTCGGCCTCCGCCTCAGAAATTGTCGCCCAAGCCCTCCAAGACTACGGGGTGGCCCTTGTGGTTGGCGACGAGAGGACTTTCGGCAAGGGATCGATCCAATACCAGACGATCACTGATCAGAGCGCCGACCTCTTTTTCAAAGTCACGGTAGGACGCTACTATACGGTTTCTGGAAGGAGCACCCAGATCGAAGGGGTTATTGCCGATATCGTGGTCCCGACCCAATATGCTCCCTACAACATCGGCGAGCGCTACCTCGAATACCCTCTTTCCCAGGACAGCGTGGAGCCGGCCTATGCCGACCCTCTCACCGACCTAGATGAGAGGACCCGTCTTCTTTTTGAAAAGCGGTACCTCCCCAATTTACAAAGGGTCGTCCCTTTCTGGAAGAAAGCGCTTCCTGCCTTAAGGCAAAAAAGCGCCGAGAGGATCGCGGCCAGCCCAGGTTATCAAAAATTTCTTAAAAAGCTCGAAAAGGTCCGGGCGCGCCAATCGGGTGCGATCGTCAACTCGGTCGACGAGCCGATCGAAATGACCCTTGAAGACCTCCAAATGCAAGAAGCCGTGCTTGTCGTCAAGGACATGATCCAGCTCAATGTGGTCGTTCAGCCGCAGGAAACGGTTTTCGAGCCCACCGGCTCCGACTAGATGCTTTGCCGGGCCATTCCTTAATATTTTATTGCCTGAAAACTCCCTAACCTACTATGCTACTCTGCTTTGGCCAGATAGCTCAGTTGGTAGAGCAGAGGACTGAAAATCCTTGTGTCGCTGGTTCGATTCCAGTTCTGGCCATTCCTCTATGTAAAAATAGGGGAAAAAGAGTTCGAAAAAAGCGCCTCTTGCCGGAGCGTAACGCAAATCTAACACAGTAGCTAGTTTCCTTAAATTACCCAAAACAGATCTTCAAAAATAGTTTTTGATGGTCGCTTGGAGTGTCTATTGTGTTGAATTTGCGTTGTCAACCCTACCACTCCTTTTTAACTTACTGAAAATCAAGTGCAAAGACCATGCCGGTCTGAGGATTTTTAATCCTTGTGTCGCTTGTAAAAGGGGTAAAAATGGGTTCTATTCGAGAAACAAGACTTAAGAACGGGGAAACCCGGTTCCAGGCTTCAATTCGGCTTCGTGGCCATCGACCGCTTTCGGCAATATTCAATAGAAGAACGGATGCTCGGACCTGGATTCAAAAGACTGAAGCGGACATCCGCTGCGGTAGGCATCAACTTTATGCGGAGTCTCAGCGCCATATCTTTGGAGAAGCAGTAGAGCGCTATTTCAAAGAACAACCGATATCGGTCGTGAAACATGGTTATTTTCTTCCACCTAATGCGCGCGTGCGACCCTCCCCCTTTCGATAAATCCTATAATAAAATAAGCCAATTCCGAAAGACTTTGCGATCGGTGAAAACTTCCTCTGGATCGGCAATCAGGGCATCTGATCAACAAAGAAAAAAAAGAGCAGTATGGCAGCGGCGAAGGGGTCTTTATCCGAGACGGGATCAACATCGTCACCGGCGGCACCCGCCTCCCTGACGACTTCGAGCTTTAATGGGATAAGTCGCGCCATATTGTCCCGCTAATCTGGAAACGCTCGATGCTATCCCAAAACGGGCTCTGCCTATACGCCACATCTTATTTAAATACAACAACTTATGATTGATTAAAATAAAATAATTAATTTTGTAATTTTTTATTGAAATAATGATTTGAAACATGTATAATTATTTTAATTTTAAAATAAAGGAGGAAATATGTCAGTTGTTAGTAAAAAGGCGCCAGGCCAAGACTGTGGGATTTGTCGAGAAACCTTCGATTTAAGTAGTGATTCCGTAACTCATACCGGTGTCAATGGAGAAAAGCATGTCCCAATGTGTAGAAATTGCTTTCGAGGTTGGGTTGACCTAACGGGCAAGTGTCCTGTTTGCCAAGAAGCTATTAATGTCAGATCTTTGTTTTCATGGACAGAATGGGTAGGGTATTCAACTAAGAAATTTGCTGCGAATGCTTTGATTGCGGGAATGGCCACCACATGCGCTGCTGCTCTTGCCCCCCTTCCTGCATCAGGAGTGCTAATGGTAGGAGTTGGGACAGTTGTTGGTCAGCAACTCAATCATAGAGTCGATCCAGGACTTTTTTGGAACAACCAAAATAGGGTTATTCCAGTAATAGGGGGAACAGCCCTAGTGATATCGCTAACTGATACTATAAAAAAGCTAACAGGTCTAACACCCATGCAGATAGGAGATATGAGTTCTTCATTTGGAATAGCATCTGGAATAAGTGCGGCGGCGGTCCTAGCGGTTGAGAAAATAAGGCGTAGCAACGCTGTAGCGATAAGTCTCGCTATCGGCGGAACTGGTTGTGCAATGTTAGCACTACCATTGTCTATTACAACAGTTGCAGCGATTAGCGGAGTAGCCGCGGGCACCCTTGCGCTCTTAATAGGCTAAAGAGCATTTACTCCTCAATTTCCCCCATTTCTAGGACACGTCCCTGGAATCGTCAAGTATCTCTTGCAACACGGGGCAAAAGTCTAATCACACAATCAGCGGCGTTTCTGTGCCGCCTATTCCATTCCTAATAGGACGCAAAAAAGAACTGGAATCCGTTGCCCATTTCGATGGGCAAAATTATGCTGGCATTGCGCTGGCAGCCCCCCC
>CAYTXY010000171.1:0-3842 GCA_964441355.1 uncultured bacterium | reverse complement strand
ATCAACGCATTCGAAAAAAACATCCGCTCAAAACACTCTTCCTCACCCCGGAACTAGCCTCTGAGATCACCCTCATGCCCGTCGATCAATTGGGCGTCGATGCGGCCATCATTTTCTCCGATATCACCGTCCTCGCTCTCCCTCTTGGACTCAAGCTCGATTTTGCGGAAGGGCCACGGGTCGAGCCCTTAGTGACGGAGAAGTTGGCGCCCTTCCTCTCCTCCGATCTTGAAAAGCTGGGGTCCGTCATCGAGGCGATCCGCCTCACAGTCCCGCGCCTTCAAGTACCGCTGATCGGGTTTTGCGGAGCCCCTTTCACGGTCGCGACCTATCTGGTCGAAGGAGGGATCATTGGCGCTAAACAGTGGGCCTACCGCTCCCCTGAAACGTTCGAGAAGCTGCTCGATCGGATTTGCGAGGTCTCGATCGCCTTCATGGCGCGCCAAGCAGAGGCCGGCGCAGCGGTTTTGCAGATTTTCGATTCCTGGGCAAACGTCTTGTCGAAAGAGCATTTCAGGCGGTTTTGCCTTCCCTACTACCGGAAAATGATCGCAGCGACTCCGGCGCCCACGATTCTTTTCATGAGAGGAGCGGGGATTCATCTCGACGATCTCTCCGAGCTGCCTTGCTCATTGAGCCTCGATTGGCAAACGCCTCTTCCGCAAGTTCGAATGAAAACGAAACAGCCTCTCCAAGGAAATCTCGATCCCGATCTTCTCTACGCCCCTCATGCTGTCATCCGGCAAAAGGCGCTCGAGTTGAAGTTGAGTATGCAAGGAGATCCAGGCTTCATCGCGGGGCTCGGCCATGGGGTCAAACCCGATGTATCGGTGGAGGCGGTCAGAACGCTCGTGGAAGCGCTAAAGGAAACATGAGCTCTGAAATCATTCGGTCCTTAGCGAAGTTCGACCGCCCCGTTCCTCGCTACACAAGCTACCCCACAGCGCCTCAATTTCGCCCTATGGCGCAAGTTGAGTTCATAGAGAGGCTCCAAGCGTTCGACTGGTCTGAAAAACCTCTTTCCCTCTACCTCCATATTCCCTTTTGCAAGTCTATGTGCCTTTTTTGCGGCTGCTCTGTGGTGCTGAACCGCAAGCCGGAGCGAGGGGAACGGTATCTTTCCCATCTCATCCAAGAAATCGAACGGACAGCGGGCTATTTTCTGAAGAAAAGGGTCATTTGCGAGATCCATTTGGGGGGCGGGACTCCAACGTCTTTGACCGAAGAGCAGTTTGAGACCTTGATGGCTTGCCTCAAGCACCGTTTTGATTTTGCGAAAGATGCCGAGCTTTCGATCGAAATCGACCCGCGCACGGTGTTTGCTGACGGCGGTTCTAAACTGGCCTTTTTAAGACGGCTCGGCTTCAACCGAGTCAGCTTTGGGGTGCAAGATCTTGACCCTGCCGTGCAAGAGGCGGTCAAGCGGCGCCAAACCGAGGAGATGACCTTTCAAACCCTTGCGTGGGCAAGAGATCTCGGATTCAATGGGATCAATGTCGACCTCATCTATGGGCTCCCTTTACAGACGCCGGCTTCGTTTGCAAAAACTGCGGAAAAACTCCTCCTGCTGAATCCTGACCGGATCGCATTCTATTCCTACGCAAAAGTCCCTTGGCTGAAACCCCACCAAAAAGCGATCCCCGACTCCTCTCTTCCCTCGACCAAAGAAAAATTCCAGATTTATGTCGAGACGAGGGAAAAGTTGATCGATGGGGGGTACCTTGCGATCGGGATGGACCATTTCTCCCTTCCCGGCGACTCGATCGCAGCCGCCCTTCGGGAAAAAACGCTTACCCGCAATTTCCAAGGGTATGCCGTGAAAAGGGCCGAAGACATGCTCGGCTTCGGAATGACATCGATCGGCTTTTTCGAGGGCGCGTATTTCCAAAACGCGATCACTCTCGAAGACTACGAGGCAAAAGTGGAAAATGGCGCGCTGCCAGTGATCAGGGGTTTTTCTTTGCAAGAAGAGGATCTCCGGCGCCGCTGGGTCATAAATACGCTGATGTGCCATTTCGAATTGGACAAATGCGAGTTCGCTTCCCGCTTTGGGCTTGATTTCGATACCCATTTTTTTGCGATAAGAGAAAAGCTCGAGGAGTTGAAAAAGGAGGGCTTGATCGAAGAGACGGCGGATAAAGTCCTCCCGACCCCGCTTGGAGCGCTTTTCATCCGAATCGTCGCCTCCGCCTTCGACGCTTACCTTGGCAGCGGCAAATTTTCTAGGGCAGTATGAGGATTGTGATTCTTGGCGGAGGGATTTCGGGCTTGAGCGCTGCTGCCTATGCCAGGAAAAAATATCCCGATGCCAGCATCGCTCTCCTGGAAAAAACGGATCGCTTGGGCGGCGCTGTTCAGACGAGCTTCGAGGGGGGCTTTTTGTTCGAGCAAGGCCCACGCACTTTCATGGCAAGCCGCTCTCCCCATCTTCTCGAACTCATTCATGATCTCGGCCTTGGCTCAAAGCTCATCTTTTCCGATCCCGCCGCGCGCCGCCGGTTCCTCTATTCACGGCGCAGCCTCCGGACCATTTCCTCATATTTGCCGATGATGACATGGCCGCTTCTTCGCGAGCCATTTATCTCAAAAGGGACGGGTGAGGATGAGTCGATCTATGATTTTACTGCGCGCCGGCTTGGGGCCAGGATCGCAAACGAGCTGATCGATCCGATCGCCCTTGGCATTTTCGCCGGCGATATCCACAAGCTCTCGATCCAGTCTTGTTTCCCCTTTTTGGCACAATGGGAAAAGGAGCGTGGGTCGATCGTGCTCGGGGCGCTCCTTTCTCGATTGAGAAAAAAGAAAAAAGGTCCTCTCGGTTTATTCACTTTGCAAAGCGGCATGGGGACGCTCATCGACGCGCTCGCCGTGAGGTCTCAGGCAAATATCTCCCTCAAAACGGCCGCCCTTGAGATCCGCCCTGACGGCGTCCTTGCGAGCGACGCTTTCCATCCCGCCGATCTAGTCGTCTCCGCCTTGAGCGGCTCGACCATTGGCCGACTGACCGGGCTTTGGAATGATTTTGGCGAGGCTGACCTTAGCCTCGTCCATCTTGCCTATAAAGGCGACGTGCTGCCAAAAAAAGGGTTCGGCTATCTCGTTGCGACTAGGCATCAGGAAAATCTTCTTGGGATGGTCTTTGACTCCGCTGTCTTCCCACAGCAAAGTGCATCAGGGGAGACGCGGGTGACTTTAATGATGCGGCGCGGAGGCATTGTGGAAGAGGCTCTCGACGTGATGAAGCGGCACCTTGGCGTTCATGCGCGCCCCATATTTTCCTTTATCCGTATGGCCAAAGGGGCGATACCGCAATTCCATGTAGGCTATGGGAAACGGCTGGCTAAATTCCAAGCGCAAGCGAAAGAAAAATTTCCGTCATTGATTCTTCTGGGGAATTACATCCGAGGGGCGTCGGTCGATGCTTGTATAGCTCTTGCTAAGCAGTCTTTTTGAGACCTTTTTGACTTGTCCAGATCGGGTGAATGGCGTCCTTAGAGATTCTCGATCCTTGGAGGAGCGCGCCTTGATTTTTGGGAATTGCAAAATCGAGGCCTTTAAGGTGAAGGCGTGTTTCTCGCCTGTAGGCGTTTTTGAGCGCTACGATCTCATCCGACGGCTTGTAGAGTTTGTCTCTCAATTTGCCGAAAATGAAGCTTGAATCATAGGTGCCGTAGACGCTTTCCATCACCACGAAGAAGGCCCCGGAAACGAGTGAAATGATGGGGACGGCTAGTGGGCAGACGAAGACCGCCACAATGGCGGCAATGCCGCCGAGGATCATCGCGATCCCGATGATCACGCCCAGGATTTCCTGGAGCTTTCTCTCCTGGATTCCCTTGTCC
>CAYTXY010000170.1:0-3942 GCA_964441355.1 uncultured bacterium | reverse complement strand
TCGAGATCAATGCGATCCGCCGCCGGAGGGAGTGTTGCCAGTGCATGCGGAGGTTCACGACCTTCGAGACTGTCGATTTGAGCCTCCAAGTAAAGAAGAGGGATGGGACGTACGAGGATTTCCAGCAGGAGAAATTGGTTCATGGGATGGATGCCGCTTGCCGGCACACCCTCATTAGCCACGATCAAGTTCGCGCCTTGGCTTATAAGATCAAGTCCGATCTGATGGCCCGCGGAGTGCGGGAGATCGCGAGCCGCGAGCTTGGAGAGATCGTGATGCAGCACCTGAAGGAAACCGACGTGGTCGCCTATATCCGATTCGCTTGCGTTTATAAGCGATTCAAGGACATCCGAGAACTCCTGGAGGCGATCCGGATGATTGCTCCGCAACAAAACGAGGATGCCAATGCCGTTGAAAAAAAATGAAATCGATCATTTCAAGAAAAGACTTTTAGAACTCCGCGCTCAGGTCATGCAGACCATTGAAGGATCGAAGAAAGAGGCGACGACTCCGGATGAAGCGAAGGGCTATTCCCAGCATTCAGCCGACGAGGGGACGGACGACTTTGTCAAACAAATCAACCTCGAAGTCACGAACAAAGAATTCGGGCTCCTCCGCCAGATCGACCGCGCACTCCAAAAGATCGAAGAGGGAAGTTATGGCGTCTGCGATATCACTGAAGAAGAGATCCCGGTCAAACGCTTAGAGGCGATCCCTTATGCGACGATGACTGTAAAAGCCCAGGAAAAATTTGAAAAGGGCCTACTGTGAGATACTTGGTGAGATATTTGGCCCTCTTCTTGCTTTTCTTGATTGATATTGCGTCGAAGATGGGGGCGATCGCCTGGATCCCTCCGATGGCAAAAGGGGGATATCCTTTTGGCGGTTTCGGAATTTTTGACTTTCTGGGGATCAGTTTTTCTCTCAATTATGTTGTGAATACCGGCGCAGCCTACGGAATTTTTCCGGGCCATCCGAGCCTGCTTTTTTTCTTCAGGACAGCGATCATTTTAGGGCTCCTGGTGTATCTGATCTTCTATAAGAAGGGCGCGCGCGGAGCCTTGCCTCTTTGGCTCGTCGTAACGGGCGCGATCGGCAATGCCCTTGATTTTGTCCTTTATGGCCATGTGATCGATTTCTTCCATTTTAATTTTTGGGGCCGCTCTTTTCCCGTATTCAATTTCGCCGATTCCTACATTACGATCGGCGTCTTTTTTCTCCTCATCGCTGAATCCTTCAAGAAGACGCCTCAAACGGTATGACGCTCCTCCGCATCTCCACCCCTGAGAAAGAGGGTGAATACCAAGGCTCAAAATGGTTGAAATTCCAAGTTCTTTGCGAAAAGGATGAGCTCGAGCGGCTCTTCTCGCGCTTGAGGCCTTTTTTCATTTTCCCTCTGAGCGGACTCGTCAATGGGCATCCTCTTTCCGAAGAGAGCTTTCTTGCCGAATATGGCTCTTGGATCGCAGGGTTAAAAGAGGGGCGCCCTCCGGAAGACCATGCTCTGAAGAAAATTCTCGCCGCTGCAATGACAGACGACCTTGACTCCTTGTGGCTGCAAGAGGTGCCGGGCAAAGGGTATCTGATGAAGATGGCAAAGCCGGTGTTGCTCATGCAGGCCCATTCTTTTTCTTACTCAAAAATGGATGGCGTCTTCCGCCCTATGTCGATGGGGCTGCAAAGCGTATTTTGGGGGATCCAATTTTCCTTTCCTAGCATCTACCAGGATGCGAGAACGATGGAACTCAGAGAGGTCGAGCGGGGCAAGCTATTCGAAGAGGTGCGGCTTTGGGTGAGGGAGGAGTCGAGGGCCACGCCATTTATCGTGGAAGGAGAGCGGATCAACAGTCCAATTCGTCTGGGAAAGGGATCCTTTTCCTGGATTGGCCGCCATCCTCAACTGAAGAGCCAAGGAATATCGATCCATGGATGTTGAAATTCTATCCATCGGCGATGAGGTCTTGAGAGGACAAACTGTCAATAGCAACGCCGCGTTTTTAAGCCGCGCATTGACCGACCGAGGCTATACAGTCCGCCGGCATACCATTTTGCCCGATGAGATCGAAGCGATACGTGCTGGCATGCAAGAAGCGATGCGCCGCTCCGCTTTTGTCGTTGCGACGGGCGGCCTCGGCCCGACCCTGGATGATTTGACAAGGCCGGCCGCGTTGCCTCTTTTTTCCCAAAAGCCTTTGGAATTGAAAAACCACCTCGGGACGGCGCCGGGCGTTTTTGGAGGGAACCTCGTTCTTTTGCCCGGCGTTCCGAGAGAAATGGAGCGGATGTTTATCGAAGAGGCGCTCCCTCTTTTGGAAGAGCGCTATCCTTTAGACCAACGGTTTTATATCCGCCGCTGCACGCTCGCGCTCCTGCGCGAATTGGAAGTCGATCCTTTCTTGAGACAGCTGCAGGCGCCGGATTTAGAAATCGGCATTTACCCCTCCTACGGATCGCTCCAATGCGTATTTCGGAGCCCCCAACCGGTCGATGCCTTGATCCATAGAGTGCAAGAGCAGTTTCCCACTTTTTTCGTAGGCGAAGGGACCATCGAAGCTGCGGTCCACCGTGAAATGATCGCAAGGAAGAAAACGTTGAGCCTTGCCGAATCTTGCACCGGCGGCGCGCTTGCGGCAAGGCTCTCCGCCATACCCGACGCTTCGCTTTTCTTTGCCGGATCGATCGTCGCTTATTCCAATCAATGGAAAGAGCGGTTTTTGGGCGTGCGCCACGACACCTTATCGCGTAAGGGCGCTGTGAGTCGAGAAGCGGTCGAAGAGATGATCCAAGGTCTTTTCGAAGAGACCGAGTGCGATTTTGCTATCAGCGTTTCGGGAACATTGGGACCGAAAGGGGGAACTGCTCAAAAACCTGTCGGGACGGTCTATATCGCCGTCGCGGACCGAGGAAAAGAGATCGATGTCGGCCGTTTGAGCGCCCCTCAAGACCGAAAAGCCGGCATCGAGTTCTCCGTACAGACGGCTCTCGGGGCCTTATGGCGCCGCATTGTTCACAACTCGGCGACTTTTTCATGATGGATTATCAGCTGCTCGACAGCGGCAATGGCCGCAAATGGGAGAGGTTCGGGGATTTTATTTTGGACCGTCCTTGTCCGCAAGCCGTGTGGAGGCCAAAGGGGCAGGCCGTGGCCCATGCGACCTTTAGCCGCACAGAAGGGACGAAGTGGGCCTTTCATCGCAAGATCCCCGCCTCTTGGGAAATAGAAATCGAAGATGTGAAGATGAAAATCGCGCCCACCGATTTCGGCCACCTCGGGGTTTTTCCCGAACACGCATCTATTTGGGGTTGGATGCAAGAGCGGTTAAGCCCTGGCATGAAAGTGCTCAATCTCTTCGCCTATTCGGGAGGAGCGACCTTGGCCGCTCTTCAAAAAGGGGCCTCCGTCTGCCATCTCGACGCTTCCAAGGGCATGGTCGATTGGGCCCGCGAGAATGCCGCTCTGAATGATCTGGCTGCCGCTCCAGTCCGTTGGATCGTCGACGACGCGATCAAATTCTTGAAAAGAGAGGCCAAAAGAAAAAGCCTCTATGACGGCATTCTTCTCGACCCTCCCACTTTCGGAAGGGGAAGCAAAGGGGAAGTTTTTAAAATCGAAAGAGACATTCAGCCTCTCCTCGAACTTTCTCGGGAAGTGCTTTCGGAAAAGCCGCGGTTTTTGATTTTTTCCTGCCATACCCCGGGATTTACTCCGACCGTCTTAAAACAACTTCTCGGCCAGTTTTTCGATGCTCCTATCGAGGCTGATGAAATGGTGCTCGAATCCGAAGAGGCCTATTCCATTCCGAGCGGATGCGTAGCGAGGATCTCTTTATGAGCCTATCCGCAAAGTGGAATAAAAAATCTACGGGATCTTTTGAGCGCTTTTTGCGCTTTCTCCTCGGCAAGGCTTCTAGCCTTGCCTTCGGCTCCAATCGCAAAAATCAT
>CAYTXY010000169.1:0-3960 GCA_964441355.1 uncultured bacterium | reverse complement strand
CTTTATCAGGAGCGGGTCAATTGGAAGGCTTGCCAAGTGTCGGCTCTCGGCCTGATCATCGCTACCGTCGATTGGAAAGGAATTCTAAGCGTGCTCTTTTAGAGTGGATTGTTCCGGAGTCCGTAGGAGGCAATCAAGTCCTCCGCTTGTTTAAAATTCGACTGCTTCAGCTTTTCATAGATTTGAAGGCCTTTCGCATTCATCCCTTGCAGGAAATAGAGTCGGCCTAAATGGTATTGGGTTTCTTTATCTTGGGGCCTGAGCTTCAGGAGGATTTCTACCTCCAGCAATTCTTCTTCAGGCATGTCGAGTTCGTGGTAACCCTGGGCTAGTTGTTCGTGAACCCAGGGATCGTTAGGAGCGTAATGGTTGAGGATCCGGAACTCTTCGATGGCAAGACGGGATGCAGAGCGGAAATTTTCTTCGAAGAGGGCTTGGTCTTTGCGATGGCGCGCATGCGTCCGGTACATCTTGGATTGGGCGACATAGGTAGTGGCAAGCGACGCGTGAACTTCGAGATCGGTGGGAGTCGCTCTGATTTGTTTCAAATGCTCTTCGATTGCGGCATCGATGAGTGACCTTTTGAAGTTGAAAACATCTTTCCTGTAGCAGAGGCAAGAAAATCTGCTGAAAACCGGATTCAACCCCTGCAATAACGGAGGAAGCAGATAAAAATTTTTTTCAAAATCTTCCAAATAAGAAGCGAGCTTAATGAGGGCCTCTGCGATCGAAAGGTGATGCGCTGTCTCGCCCACCGGCGCCGCGATATGCCTTACACAAAATTGAAGGAACATTTCCTTCAGGTGCAGGAGTCTTTCAGGTTTTCTTGCCTGTAAATAAAAGTATATGACGAGATAAGAAAAACCGGTGAAAAAAAGGGTTCCTAGGGCAAACGCCGTCATAGCCGAGGTTGCAATGAAGGGAAGAAGAAAAAGCACCTCTGCCCCAATCAGCGCTAAAAAGAAAACGTGGAAGAAGATGTTCGTTTGGATGATCTTTCTAAAATCCTTCAAAACGGTCCGGTAAATTTGCGGGAGATGATTTTGGAAGTAGGCGGTGTCGAAGGCAGGATTTTCTATCTGAGTTGACATAGGATTTTTCGTTGATGTCGTTGCTCCATACCGTGTAAGGCGTTTTTCATTTTTTTGCAACATCTTTTAGAAATTCGCTCTATGAGGGTTCGGCCATGAAATTGATCACTCTTTGGCTTACCCCGGCATCTTGGAGACGGCGGATTTGAGTCTGGCTCAAATTGTATATGCTTTTCGTGTCGCGGAGATAAATGATGATCGTATCATCGCTGACACCGCCCTGGCTTAATTTGATCACGTCGCTCAGCGTCAGCGGTTCGCCGCGATCCATCCGGTCGACCGTGCGGGGGCTCGATTGTTCCATGATTTTTCGATCTTGATTGTCCAAGATTGCTCCAACCAAACCTCCGGCAACCGCTCCGGCAGCGCTTGCAATCAATGCGCCACTGCCGCCTCCGGAGGCTCCGCCGATTCCAGCCCCAAGGGCTCCACCTGCGAAAATCCCCGTTCCCGTATTTGTAGCACAGCTTGCAAGAGCGATGATGCTGAATAGAAGAGAAGTAAAGTGTTTCATTGAGTCCTCGGAATCGTGTGTTAGTTCTCAATTAACGATCTAGGCCATTAATGTCCAGGGAGCCTGTCTCAAATAAACCCATTTTCTCAGTTGGAATATCCCTGGAGCGATTGAAAAATCGGAAAGAGGCTCCTCATATTTTTCGGCTCGAGCGAGGTATCTTGCCAAAGGCTGGGCTCGAAGAGATGAAAAATCTGAGGCAAAGCTGACACCACCTCCGGCCCCCAAAAACGCATTGTTTTTGGGGTGGGGGTCGAACCAAAACCGATCATTCGCTCACTACGGTATATAAGCAACGAGGATATTATTCAGGCACTCTCCATTATTTCCGCCAGGTACGTACGTGATGACATATTCAGTGTTGATTTCCAACACTTTGGCGATGATTTGATCTAGAGTGAGAAAGTCAAAGAGCAAGGTTTCGCAGCAATGTAAATCATCGATCAAAATCGTATGATTTTTGATAGGATGCTTTTTTATTTGATCGAGTTCTTCCATTAGAGGAGTATTTTTCACGCCAATGGCATTTGGATCAGGAAAACCGTTGTGTGCATCGAGCCAAAACACGACCGGTTCCTCAATTGCTTCAATGACATCCCACAGTTGATAACTCGTGTCTTTTATGTGGAGATGGATGTTATTTTGATCTTTAAAACGTCGCTGAGTATCTTGAATACAAACCGGGTTAATATCGATGGAATGGATCTCCTCAAATCGGGCATCCAGAGCTTTTTGAACGCCATCTCCTCCATAAGTTCCCGTCTCTACGAAAATGCGCTTTTTAAATTGGTGAAATCCCTGCGGCCCCATATTCGCCCACAAAAAAAAGGGAAATAGAAGGGGAAAAAAGCGAGATGCCAATGACATAAGTCTTTCTATGGATTTATGGTTAGAGTTTTTTTTACGCCATGTTGACTTCTTCGCGGAATCTGTATCCTACGCCTCTGACCGTCTCAATCCAGTCAAAGGTGGGGCCCAATTTTTTGCGTAGCGATGCGATGTGCACGTCGATGTTCCGGTCTACGATGAATGCGTCGTCGTTATTGATATCGTCTAATAGCTGGTTGCGCGTCAGGACTTTGCCTCTGTTCGATACCAACCTCCGGAGGATCCCGAATTCAGAAAGGGTCAAGGGGATCGTCTTGTCCAATTTGCGAAGAATATAGCGGTCGATTTCTAAAGTAAAGTCGCTGAAGCGGATCGCTTTGGCAATTTTTTCAGGTTCCTTGCCGCGCCGTAAAACCGCTTTGATTCGAGAGAAAAGAACTTTTGGCGAAAAGGGCTTTGGAACATAGTCGTCGGCGCCGAGTTCTAACCCCAATACGACGTCGAGTTCTTCGCCTTTGGCCGAAAGAATGACCACTGGGATGTTTTTCAAATCGGAGGAGTTTTTCATTTTCCGGCAGACATCTAGGCCGTTTTCCCCTGGAAGCATGAGATCGAGAACCACTAAGTCAGGCATTTCTCTCTCAATAGCCCGGTATCCGTTGACTCCATCGACCTCTACATGCAGTTTGTACCCGGAAATTTCTGCCTGAAGCTTGATCAATGCCGCTATATCTTCCTCATCTTCAATCAACAAGATTCTTTTTTTCTGTGTCATTGGGTCTCAAAACCTCAAGCTTGGTGTACCTGTCCTTCCAATGTTTCCATACATTCTTGCTTTTTTTCAACCTTTAAATTCTTTTACCTCTTTGATTTCAGATCCAAAAAATTGATTTGTTAAACGATGGAATTTATCAGGGTCGTCCGTTGCATAGAACTCATAGGTCGGCTCTCTCTTGTCCAAATTGAGAAGGCCATGGGATGCGAGCCTCTCTTTCGCTTCCAGCGCAGTGCGCTTGGCTGGCTCGATGAGTTGAACGCTCGATCCCAGAATCTCTTGGATCGCGGTACGGATGAGCGGATAATGGGTGCAAGCGAGGAGAGCCGAATCGATGGTTTCCTCCAGTAAAGGCGTTAGATAGTGACCTAGGATCATCTTCGTGGCAGGATGGTCGGACAACCCCTCTTCGATTAAGGGGGCGAGTAGTGGACAAGCTATCGGGAAAATGGCTGCAGATGGCGACCTTTCTAGGATCAAAGTTTGCAAAACTCCCGATTTGATGGTGCTGGCCGTTCCCAGGAGCGCTACTCTTTTCGATCCTGCTCTCGCCATTAGTTCTTCGATCCCGCTTTGAATGACCCCGATGACAGGAATGGAAAGCCTTTGTTCCAACGCATAGAGAGCATGAGAAGAGGCCGTAAAACATGCGACGATCAAGAGTTTTATTTTCCGCTCGAGGAGGAAGGAGACTCCATCCAAGGTATACCGGAGGACCGCTTGGGGAGATTTGTTGCCATAGGGAAGCCTTG
>CAYTXY010000168.1:0-3968 GCA_964441355.1 uncultured bacterium | reverse complement strand
CAGGCGCTCTACCAACTGAGCTATGCGCCCAAAAATGAACTACTATAGTATAATGGAGCGAGAATAAAATTCAATGCAACTGATTCATTTCCTCTCGATTTTTCTCTTTCTTGCCGGATGCGCTCCAGCGAATTTGAAAGAATTGCGCTCCGAAGGGGAAGAGGAGATGAAAAAGCTCACTGCCGTTCTAAAGAAGATGGAAACGATCGAGGATGTGCAAAAGGGAGCGAAAAAGCTTAAAAATCATTTCAATCGGATCGGAGAGCTGCTCATCGAAACGAGGCGTTTTCCCCCTCCCGCAGAGCTTCCGGACAAAGCAGCGGCAGGGGACGCGCTGTTCGCAGAGCTGGCCCGGGTCTATGAGATTCCAGGAGCTAGGGGTTTGATCGAGGCAGCCCAAAGCGAAGCTGTGCATCGGCTCGACCGCTCTAAGAGGGGATCGAAATAGACCCTGGGTGAAACTTTTTTTGAAAAGCCTCTTTGTGGGTGGAAAAGGCTTCATGATGGGTCAATTCGCCGACTTGGAGAGGAACCGCGGTGATGTACCCTTGTTCGAGGAGAGCTACATCGCTTTCAGGGTCTTCTTCGCAGGTGTGCCAGACGCCGCCGAGCCAATAGTAAGGAAGGCCGTCGGGATGGATCCGTTTGTCCGGCTGTTCGATCCAATGGCCTTTTCCTTGAACGGCAAGCCGCACTCCTTTGATCTCCTTGGAGGTATAAGGGAAATTCACGTTCAGTATGGTTCCTGGTGGAAGAGGATGGCTGATGAAATGTTGGATCAAAGGAAAAATATACTTTTTCGACAGCTCAAGAGGGGGAACCGAGTCGTAGTCGGAATAGGAAAAAGCAATCCCGGGGATCCCTTTCATCGCTCCTTCGATCACGCCGCCGACCGTTCCGCTATAAAGGGCTGTCCTTCCCGAATTCGACCCTCGGTTGATGCCCGATATGATCAGCTGAGGGCGCTTTTTCAAAATCGTAGCGAGAGCCATTTTCACGCAGTCTGCAGGGGTGCCGTTCAGGCTCCATGCTTCGGCTCCATCCCAATGGACCGAGTTGAGCATCAGAGGTTTGCCCCAAGTGATCGAAAGGCCGGCCCCCGATTTCTCGATCAGCGGGGCGACAATGGCCGTATCGGCATGGCGCTCGACAGCTTGCCAGAGGTGCCTCAATCCGGGGGCGTGGATCCCGTCGTCGTTGGTGATCAGAAAAAAAGGGCGAGTCATAGCCGAATTATCTTAGAAAATGAGGTTATTTTCAAGGTTCGATTACAGCCGCTTTGGGGCGCGTCAAATAAGATATTCCTATGATCGCGATGATGCTGAAGGCAAAGCCGGCCACCATGGCTCCAACGCCGAGGGGTTCTTTCAAAATGGGCCAAATAGCCGCCGTCACTCCGCCGACGAGGATGCCGGCGAAAGCTCCGTACCGGTTGAGATTTTTCATGTATAAAGAGAGGAGCAAGAGAGGGCCGAACGATGCGCCGAGGCCCGACCAAGCATAGAGGACGAGTTGAAAAATGGTCGTAATCTTGAAGTAGGCGATGATAAATCCGACGAGCGAGATGAATACGACGCCGCCCCGAGTGATCCAGAGAAGTTCGACGGGCGTTGCCGTCGCCCTGAAAAGCCGTTTATAGATGTCTTCGGCCAAATTGGAGGCGACGACGAGAATTTGCGCGGCCATGACGTTGGTCGTCGCGGCAAGAATTGCGCATAGGACCAGGCCGGCAAAGAAGGGAGGGAAAGTCGTTTTCACGATATCCAAGATGAGCTCCTGGGATTCCTTCAACCCCTGGGGGAACATGTATACCCCCACAAGTCCGATCCAAGTTGCGGAAAGGAGCGCGATGGATTGCCAACTGATGCCGAGCCATTTTGCTTTGTGCATTTCGCTCACGCGGCTGATCCCCATGAATTTCGTGATGATATGGGGCTGTCCGAAATACCCCAGTCCCCAACCAGCCTTGATCATCAAGATTTGCCAAAGTGTTTTTGGGCCGAAATTGGGAAACAGCTGGGTCGAGAGCCCTTTTAATGAAACGGCATGGAGGACAGGCCCTGTCCCCCCGAATTTGAGGAGCAAGTAGGCGGGGATGAAGACGATGACTCCCAACAGGAAAAACCCTTGGAATAGATCGATCCATGCGACCGTTTTGTATCCGCCCATGAAGACATAGATCACGACAACAAGAAGGCCGAAGGAGATCCCGAGAAGATAGCTCAGGCCGAACAGCGATTCCACCAGGATCCCGAGCGCATACAAGCCTGAGGTGATGTAGAATGTGTAGAAAAGAACCGCCATGAGGGCGGAGACGACGCGGATAGCGCCGCTTCTATCCCCGAAGCGCGTTTCGAAGTAGGAATTGAGCGTCAAGCTGCCGAGCTGCTCCGTGACCGTTCGGATCCGGGGCGCAATGAACTGCCAGTTGAGAAACATGAAAAAGGTCAAGCCGATGGCAGCCCAGGCGTAGAAAACACCTTGGGTAAAGATTTCGGCCGGGTAGGCCAAAAAGAGCCAGCTGCTCATATCGCTTGCATGTGCCGAAAGGGCAGTCAGCCAAAAATTCAGCGAGCGGCCCCCTATGATAAAATCGGAATCCGATTGTTGTTTCCGGTAAGAGGCCAAAGCGATCAAGAGAATGACTGCGAAATAGCCGAAAAAGGTTGCGATCTCGACGAAAACATACTGCTTGGCAACGGGAAATTCCATACAAGCTTAAATTTAACTTAAACGTTGAATGAATTCAAGGAGTCGCGGCCTTATCGGAGCCGTAGAGAAGGCCGGCGCGCGCGAGATTGCCCCTAACATGAGGAAAATGCTCTTCGATCTGTCGGAGCAAATCGTCGACGGTTTTCCTTTTCGAATTTTGGCCAACGGGACACTGGCACGTGATCCTGGCAAAGCCGTACTCTTTTGCGAAACTTCGGATCGATTCCTCTGCGATATAGATGAGGGGCCGGATGATCGTCACTCCGTATTCGCGCATGAAGACTTTGGGCAGGTTCGCAGCGAATTCCCCCTTATGGAACAAATTGAGAAGAAGCGTTTGCGCGCTATCGTCGCGGTGGTGGCCGAAGGCTACTACCAAAGCGCCGACCTCTTTGGCCGCATCGAAAATGAGCTTTCTTCTTTCCCTGGAACATCTGTAACACTCCAATGTTTCCAGTTTCTGGGTCGATTCGCGCCGGATCAATGGAACGGAGAGCTCGGAACAGATCGCGCCGAGGTACCCTGCGCCGATTCCGGCGCCGCAGGTAAATTCCCCATCGACATGGATCGCATAAAGGTCGAAGAGGGGAAATCCTCGCCCTCGGATCCCGTGCAAGAGATAAAGCAAACTCAAGCTGTCCTTGCCTCCGCTCAAGGCCACAGCGACCTTTTTTACATCTTTTTCCAAGAGAGAAAAATCGAATAGCGCCTTGCGCACCAGGCTTTCGAGAACTTTCCCCAATCCTGTCCAAGGTGGGCGCGCGATGGGAGGTTTGATGTCCATAAGCCCCAGCATTCTATCCCAAACAACCCATTCTTTCTACAACTTTAAAATATTAATTACCTATAGACTTTTGAATGAATATATGTTAAAATAGCATCTTGAATTTGAGCTTTATATGAAAAAAATAGGTCGAAACGATCTTTGTTATTGCGGATCTGGAAAAAAATTCAAAAAATGTTGCGAAAGCACGATGCTTGGCGGCCGCTATAAGGCTGGGAGAGTCGATGCGGGGAGCGCGCCTCCACAGATCCAAAAGACAATGGGATTGACCTCGCTATTCCATTCCCATCTAGCGGCGACGCCCAAAAAACCAATGCCTCCCGAGTCTCATCCTACCGAGCCGAAGCCAACACTTGAGCTTGAGAAGAAAGCAGAAAATTGATAGGCTAAGATCCCTATTTTGCTGGTGTAGCTCAATGGTAGAGCGCCCGACTTGTAATCGGATGGTTGAGGGTTCAATTCCTTTCGCCAG
>CAYTXY010000167.1:0-3988 GCA_964441355.1 uncultured bacterium | reverse complement strand
TGATGAGCCTTTTGCCCATGCCGGTCGCTTTTTTGAATTTCCATTTCAGGAACAAGCCGAATAAAAGATAGATCAAGCCGTAGCCTGCGTCGGAGACGATCATCGCGAAAAACACTGCGAAAAAGATCAAAACCCAGGGGGATGGGTCTTTGTCCGACCAGGCGGGGGTATCGTAGAGTTCGACGAGGTCTTCACCGATCCGCGCGGGACCTTTATTTTCGATGTAAGTGGGGATCGAGTCGCGCGGTTCGATCTGGATCGGTTCGGCATGGACATCCAGGCCGCTGATCATGCCGTAGAGGGCGTTGATCCGGGTTTCTGGAATCCAGGCTTCGATCGCAAATAGGGAATTGAGAGGGGCGGCGGCTGCGTGTTTGGCCAGTTCGAGATGGTATCCGTTCAATAGATCGTTGAGTCCGTTTTGCAAATAGGGAAGGGCTTTGGCCGATTCTTGGAGCTCTTTTTCGAGTTTTTCCGTTTCTTCGATGACTGAAGAGAGCCTTTCCCTCAACACGCCGACGGGCTTTTCGATGAGGATTTCGATCATTTTCGGATATTGGGTCCTCTCCCGATTGATCGCCGCGAAATAGTCGAGGTCGTATTCTGTGCCGACATAGATCACTTCGGGAGGAAGGGACATTTCTCGGGCCAAATCTGATTTCATACAGAAAAATTGGATGACCCTTTTCCCTTCCCGTTCGATCGAGTCGAGGTCGTCCCGAGAAAAATTCCCGAAAATGGCGATGCGGGCGATCTCGGCAGTCAATATCCTCCTCTCTTCGAGTAATTTTTCGTGGGCGGCGTTCACTGCGAGGATATTTTCGGCCAACTTGACCGGTTCGATGAAAAAGGGGGAGGGCTCTCCGGCGGGCGCGGTATGCTGTCTGGCGATTTTGATGGCGGAGAGGATGGTTTTCGCGTCGTCGGGCAGCTCGAGGGCTTTTTTGTGGGACATCCCGATGAATTCCAAAAACCCGGCCCGTTGCGCCAAAGTGAAGAACTTCTCCATATCGCCGCTGCTGCCGTAGATCAAATATTTATGCATGTCGATGATCATGACGGGGCCTGCTGTGCTTTACGCAAAGCGATCTTCCTCTTGGCGACTTTGGCTTGGGCAACGGCGGCGAGCTGTTGGTCTCCGAGGAAAACGCGGATCTTCTTGATATTATCTTGAGCCCTCGGGATGAGGATTTTTTCGAAAAGGTTGACCCGGATCGATACGTCGCGGAGTTCTTTTTCGAGGGCCCTTTTTTTCTCTTCAGCGATGCTGATTTTCTCCCTAGCGACCACGAACTCGCGGAGGATCTCGGTGGCGCGGTCGGCCCATACGGGGCTGTCGAAAAGGAAATATTCAGGTTCCCGGAAAACGACTTTGTCGAAGAGAGGGATCTCGACTCCAGCGATGTTCTCGTAATGCTTTTTGACGTGGAGGATGTCTGCATTGCGGACGACGTCGATATCCACTTTTTCAAGCAGGAATGGGGAAAAAGTCTCTACCAATTGCCTTACCTTTTCAAATTCTTCCATGAGACGTGTGATCTCGAGGATCACCAAAGTCACCTCGAATTGCAGCATCGCTTTTTTCAGCTGCAATGTGGGCAGATATTTTTGAAACTGAGAAAGCCGCGTCTGTTGCGCCCGCAGCTCGTTTTTCGTCAGTTTAACACTCATCTTTCGGGCGGAAGCTCCTTCGGCCAATATTTATCAGCAATCCCTTTTTTGATCCCGATTTCTTCGAGCTCGAAACATTCGGCGAGAGTCAGCCATCCCAAATCGAGGGCGTCTTCCAGCCGCAAGTTCACTTGCAGGTTCATCATCCGCTCTTCGAAAAGGAGCGAATAGCGAAGCAGTTTTTCGTCCCAGCGGGAAAGGCGGAACCCCATCCCTTCCCTCTCGCGGGCTTTTTTCGAATCGGCGTAAAGGCGGATCATGGTATTCGCAAGATCCCCATGGTCTTCGCGGGTCGCCTTGCCGATCACCTGCTGCTTCAAGCGGGACAAAGAGCCGAACGGGTCGATCGAGCCGCCATGGAGATAGAACTGGCCTTCGGTAATGTATCCTGTGTTGTCAGGGATCGGGTGGGTGACGTCTCCGCCGGGCATGGTCGTCACCGAGATGATGGTGATCGTACCGCTTCCGTCGATGTCGACCGCTTTTTCGTAGCGGGAAGCGAGATCGGAATAGAGAGACCCCGGATATCCGCGGTTCGACGGGATCTGGTCCATCGTGATCGCGATCTCTTTGATCGCGTCCGCAAAGGCGGTCATGTCGGTCAAGAGGACGAGGACGTCTTTTCCTTCGAGGGCGAATTTTTCGGCGACGGCAAACGCCATATCGGGGACGAGGAGGCATTCGACCGCCGGATCGGTGGCTTTATGGATGAACATCACCGTTTTCTCGATTGAGCCTGCTTTTTCGGCATTGTCGATGAAGGCTTGATAATCGTCGAAACGGAGCCCCATCCCTCCGATGATGACCACGTGGGCGTCCGTCTGGTTGGCGATCCGCATGAGAAGAGCGTTATAAGGTTCTCCCGCGACTGAGAAAATGGGGATTTTCTGCGATTTGACCAAGCAGTTGAAGACATCGATCATCGGGATATTCGTCCGAACGAGCTGGTGGGGCACGACCCGTCTGGTGGGATTGAAAGAAGGTTTGCCGATATCGATTTCTTCCCCGACGATTTCCGGTCCGTCGTCGATCGGCTCTCCCGCACCGCTTAAACGGCGCCCCAGAAGCGAATCGGTGAATCTGGCTTGGATCTGTTTATTCAAAAAAGTCACCCGGTCTCCCGTCGAAATGCCGCGGGTGCTTTCAAACACTTGCAAAGTGACGAGATCTTCATTGAACCTGAGGACCGAGGCGTAAGTCGATGTTCCGTTGCCTTTGTGGATCCGGGCCACTTCGCCCAAACAGACTCCTTCAGCCGCAACGGTGATCAGGTTGCCTCGCATGTCGATGATCCGGTCGTAGACTTTTCTCATGAGACTCTCTCACTCTTCACAAGCTTTTCTTTTGGTTGATTTTTTCTTCCACAGCCGCCAGCGCATCGAGATATTTTTGGGAATGGAACGGGAGAAAATTGATGTTCTTGATCTCGTTCTGCAGGTTGAGGAAGAAACTGCGGGCCGCATCGTGGACGTCGAATTCGAATTTCGAATCGAAAATCTTCTGGATCAGGCGGAACATTTCGATCTGCCTCTCTAAGGGACAATAGCTGTCTTCTTTATCGAACGCGTTTTGCTGGAGGTAGCCGAATTCGTAAAGTTCCGATTTCAGGTAAACGACCATATCTTCAATGGAGACACCCTCCTCGCCTACGACTTCCATCCTCTTTCCGATCTCGTCCCCTTTCCGGAGAATCTGGGCGGCCTTTTGCACTTTGTCTGTCCAATGGGGCAATCGGGCGTTGAGCTCGTGGCCCACATCACTCAAATATTTCGTCCAAGAAATCAACGGGTCGATGGCGGGGTATCTCCGCGCGTCGGAACGGGCGCGCGATAGACCGTGGAAAGCTCCGACGACGGAGAGAGAGGCCTGCGTCACCGGCTCTTCGAAATTACCGCCGGCCGGAGAAACGCTTCCTCCGATTGTGAGAGAGCCTTTTCTGCCCTGTTTGAGCTGGATCACGCCAGCCCTTTCGTAGAAAGCCGAAATGCGAGAGGCGAGATAAGCGGGGAATGCCTCATCACCCGGGATCTCTTCGAGCCGGCCCGACATCTCGCGCATCGCCTGAGCCCACCTTGAAGTGGAATCGGCGAGGAGAAGGACGTCGAGTCCCATCTGCCGGTAATATTCGGCAATCGCTGCTCCCATGTAGACAGAAGCTTCGCGGGCGGCGACCGGCATGGAGGAGGTGTTGCAGATCATCACGGTCCGCTTCATCAGCGATTCATTCGTGTGCGGGTCGATCAGCTGGGGGAACGTCCTCAAGACTTCAACGACCTCGCCGGCCCGCTCTCCGCAAGCGACGATCACTACGATATCG
>CAYTXY010000166.1:0-3991 GCA_964441355.1 uncultured bacterium | reverse complement strand
TCTCAGTACGGTCCCAGCCGAAAACGTCCCACCAATCTCTTTTTTCATAAAGGTCGTCCCAATTCAAACTTTGAAATATTTCCTTTATGAAATACTCCTTATTGATTTTGTTTTCGAAATCCAAATGAGTCTTTGGGCCAATACCAGCATTTACCGATCTTTTTACTGCCTCTTTGATCTCTGAATCAGAACCTAATCCCAATAACATAAATCACCATTTTTTAATTATTATGATATTATTAACAAAACACATAAGATAATTATCCGATTATTCTATCAAAATCGGGACTATTTTGGAACTTAAATGATTTCTACCGGTCCGTTTACGATAGATGGATATTCTAAAGTCCTTTAGAATGATCAGGAATGAGCGATCCAGTCATCGACCCTTCCGAGATCATCGTCGACAAAGCGGGCACGGTTAAAGAAGATCTTTACCATGCAAATCCCTGGGTTCGGCTGCTCGCCCGATTCTTCGATTATGGCTGGTTTTTCCTTCTCCTTTGGGGAGGGAGGGTCTTGTTCCATGGGCATTTGCCTTTCGGCAAATTCGAGTCGTTCATCCCTTTCGAATTTTTCGTATGGATACCGATCGAGGCTTTTCTTTTAACCTTTTGGGGAACGACGCCTGGTAAATTTTTCCTTAAAATCAAATTGCGGCAAGGGCGGCGCGTTCGGCTTGAGTTTAGAACGGCGATCAAACGGAGCTTTAATGTTTGGCTGCGCGGGCTTGGGATGATGATTCCGGTGATCAACAGTTTTTGCCTTCTCGTCGCCTACTACCGCCTCAAGACGCTGCAGACGACAACCTGGGATCGTGAAGACCACATCGCAGTGACCCACTCGCCAATAGGCAGATGGCGCATCGTTGCATCGACTCTCTTTGCCGCCGCAGCGCTTCTATTCTATTTCAACGCGAAAACTCGCTAGCCAGTATAAATAAAATCCTGCTTCACTTAAGCTTATCAAGCGATGAACAAAAAAAGAGCCGTCACTTTTGGGATCTCGGTTGCGATCGGGCTTATTCTTTGGTTCATTCCGGCGCCAGCGAGTCTAAACTCTCAGGCCTGGCATCTTTTCGCGATCTTCGCCGCCACCATCGTAGGGATCATCCTCAAGCCATTCCCTATGGGTGTGATCGCGATTTTAGCGCTCACGGTCTCTGTCTTGACTCAAACGCTGACCTTTGCCGACGCCTTCAGCGGATTTAGCAACGAGATCGTTTGGCTCGTCGTATTCGCGTTTTTCATTTCCCGGGCGTTTATCGTATGCGGCCTGGGCAATCGGATCGCGTTCTGGATCATGAGCATGATCGGTAAGAACAGCCTAGGTCTTGGCTATGGGCTTGTGGCGACCGATCTCATCATGGCCCCGATGATCCCCAGCTTGACAGCGCGCGGCGGGGGCGTGATGTACCCGCTCGTAAAATCGGTGGCCGACATTTTCACCGGAACCTCGCACGATCCTAAAATGGGATCCTTCCTGACCTTAGCCGCTTTCCAAGGCATGGCGATCACAAGCGCCATGTTCCTCACTTCTATGGCGGGCAATCCCTTGATTGCCGAATTCGCGAAAACGCATGGGGTGGAACTCACCTGGGTCAGTTGGGCCACCGCCGCGATCGTCCCCGGCCTGATTAGCCTCTGTGTGGTTCCCTATTTGATCTATTGGATCGTTTCTCCGACGATTCGGAAAACCCCTCACGCCCGCGATATGGCCAAAGAGAAGCTTGCCCGGATTGGCCCAATGAAGAGGGAAGAATGGATCGTACTTGGCACATTCATCCTTTTGATTGTCCTTTGGATTGCCGGAAATTTCTTCGGCTTGAAAGCAACTCCAGCGGCCATGGCCGGCCTTTCGATTCTCCTTTTGACCGGCGTTCTCCGTTTGAAAGACATTTTGGAAGAGGCGAGCGCCTGGGATACCTTCATCTGGTTTGCGACCCTCGTCACGATCCCGTCATTTTTGAACAAATTCGGTTTCAGCGCATGGTTCGGCGAGCAAATCGTTACGTTTGTCTCAGGCTTCGAATGGCTGGCCGGCTTTGTCCTCATCGCTCTCATCTATTTTTATTCCCACTACCTCTTTGCCAGCAATGTCGGCCACATCTCAGCCCTCTACGCTCCTTTCCTGATTGTAGCGATTGCGCTCGGAACGCCGCCTGAGCTCGCGGCCCTCGTCCTTGGTTTTTTCAGCAGTCTTTTCGGCGGGCTGACCCATTACGGCTCCGGCCCTGCGCCCATCCTGTTCGGCACGGGCTATGTTCCGATCGGGGAGTGGTGGAAAGTCGGCGCGGCCGTCGGGCTTGCGAACGTCGTCATTTGGATGATCGCCGGCGGCCTTTGGTGGAAGCTCCTCGGCCTTTGGTAAAAATTCACCACAGAGATAGATACCAAGAGAGGCGCGGAAGCCCCGCACCCCAGAAATCTGATTGCCAGAGCCTTAACTGCCTAGATTTTATTGAGAGACAGAAGCGCGTTTCTAGATTCCATTGATTTTACGACATCCGGAAACTAGGCCCATGCCAGCCCCAACGACCGCGGCGGCAACGAAGCTCATGACTGCGCTGATAGCGAAAACATTGCCGGCATTTTCAGCAGACAACGACTTATCAGACATGCTTGTCGCTACCAATCCAATCGCTGATAGAAGAGAAGCTCCTAAAAGAACTTTAGCCTTGCCAGGACCTCCCATAAATTTTGTTGTTTTTTCCGCAAGGGCGATCAGCACAGGACCAGCTACAGCTAAGAAAGTCTTTGGCAGTTCTTCTCGACAATCCAAATCGAAGATACCAATTTTTGGATCTGTAGGGTTGCCTTGCAGAAATTTGGCATTATGCTCAATCTGAATGTCGCAATATCGGCCTTTCAACAAAAAATCACTAAGTTGACTTCGAGCTTCCTCTTTTTCGGCGCTATCAGGAATATCCAAAGATTTCGCGAATTCCATTTTTGACTCTACAACAAATGGCCCAGAGTTTGAATGGATTAAATAACTCTCAGGAACCCAAAGACGATTCCACCCATTGGCTGCAATCAGCAATCGAGCTTTTTGCGTATTCTTATGCCCAACGACGACGTCATTTTCAGCTGTTTTACGGATGGGGATTTTAAAGACATATTGGAGTTGAGGGTGAGTGAATGCCAATTTTGATGCCCCCCATTTCCAATCCGTTTCCAATCACCCCCTCTATAACCCAATTTAGATTGGTATATTTTTGCGATTTCAGGATCATGATCGCGCAAAAACGTCTCAAGTTCACCCGGGATAGGTTCTCTGGTGAATTCGGAAGGTAGCGAACACAAGTAATAAGCCGCGCCGTATCCAATCATTGCCTGCACTGTCCCTCGCAGGGCTTGAAAGAGATTTTGTTCTTTGATTCCATTAACCACTTTGAAGGATCCTTGAATTGCAGCTAAGACACTCCCGGCTGCTAAAGATGATTGCATGACGAGGTCATGAGGCAGGCCAACAATTCGGGATCCGATGTTTGCGACCACAAGTCCGGCTACGGTTTTTGCTGCTCCTCGTGAGATCGCTCCTGCACTAATATCCTGAACGCCCCCCATGGTCGCACCCATCCCTAAAGCTACAGCGGTAGAAGGGACTATGTTATAAAGGGATTGTGTAATAGACATAAACTCTCAAATGTATAGTTATTGAATGAGATATTTTACACGACAATGCAATTTTCATCAACATTTCTATTAATTTATTGACGGTTTTTATGAGCGATTATTTAATTAATCATATCCCATATTCGTAGGCTAGAAAATCGATCAACCAACCTGACGGCCATCATCTCATATGTCTCGACTGGGATAACCGATTCTAAGGCCGTTTATGTGGGTATAGTTCACACAAATTCGATTCCGTTCTATGATGCGATTTTAAAGACAAGAAGGAACCCTTGCCATGGCACAAAAGAACGTCGCCCAAAAATTGATCGAAAGCCACTTGCTGACCGGCAAGATGCAGCCAGGAGAAGAGC
>CAYTXY010000165.1:0-4047 GCA_964441355.1 uncultured bacterium | reverse complement strand
GCGGCTTGGATCGCAGTCGCGCAGCACTTGCCTTGATACAAGGCGGAAGCGATGAGAGCGAGGCCGACGACAAACCCGATTCCGATCGCGCTGACGCCGGTGAGAGTGCCCCCTTTGATGGCGTTTTTCATCATGACCATGAGGATCAGGCCATAGATAGACTGGGACGAAGGGATCGCTGAGAGAGCGATGAATTTGGCGTGCCCCTCATCGAAGCGAGACATGATGGCGTGGGAGGCCATGCCGGCAATGCCGCATCCGATCGCGCTACCAAGACAGCCGAGGCCCATCACGATCGCGGGGCCTATCATATCGAAATTCATAAGTTCTCCTATTTAACTTTGCGTATTCTAAGTGGGTTGAAAAGGCGCCCTCCCCCTTCAAAACAAAAACGGTACCATTCCAGGAAGTTGAGGCGCAGGCCATGAATCGTCGCCGACATGGCGGAAAGGCTGATGTTTATCACGTGGCCAAAGAGGATGACAAAGATGGTTGCGATGACGCCGAGTTCAATCCCGAGGGTCGTATTCACCGTGTTGGCCATCACCATGCCAGCGAGAGCCAAAGCGTAGAGGCGAAGGTAGGAAAGGACGTCGGAAAAGACCTGGATGCCATTGGTCAACTCGAAGATCGAGAGCCATTTCTTTCCTTGGAAAAGGGAGGCGATGAGGACAACCGCCGGTCCGACGGCCAAAAGCTGCAGCCCGAGTGTGCGGGCCAAGGACACCGAAATCAGGCCTGTGAAGTTCGCGATCGAGGCGGCGCCTAGATAGACAGGGAAATACAAATATCCGCCAATCATGAAGAGGATCCATCCGAGCCCGGCGGGGTTGCGCAGGAGCCAACGGCAAAAGGAGGTGGTGAGATGGAGGATCCCGACGATCAGCGAGAGCTCGAGCAGGATGCTATTGGAAAAATCCTCAAGGGCTTTGTATTTGATATGCCCTTCTTTCTTATAGGCGGTCTTTACGAGGAAATCATGGCCATTGGCAGCGTCTCCGACGGCCGGATAATCTTTCAGATAGGAATGGTAGACCTCGTCTTTATGCTCCAGGTGATAGGCGGCTTTTTTTTCCGCAAGGAAGTCGATGAACGACATCTTGCGGAAGGGGTTTTCGGCCCCGATCTCGATCCCGAAGAATGAGGCCGTTATGCATCCCCAGACGATGCAAGAGATCGAAAGGATCATGAAAAGCTTCGCGAACCTTTTCATT
Source organism: uncultured bacterium (assembly GCA_964441355.1). Lineage (GTDB taxonomy): Bacteria > Chlamydiota > Chlamydiia > Chlamydiales > SM23-39 > CAIPFQ01. The sequence goes on along the minus strand of CAYTXY010000165.1, from coordinate 2,833 downwards.
GCGGGGGCAGCGTCTTTGGGGATTTTCCATTTGAGGATGAGGGCGATCACGAGGAAGAGGAGCCCATAGCCGGCATCCGAGATGATCATGGCGAAGAACAGGGAGAAAAACCAAAGGATCCAGGAGGAAGGATCAAGGTCTGTGGAAGCGGGGACATCGTAAATATAGATGAGGTCTTCGCCGATTTTCGGGATCCCCTTGTTTTCGACGCAGGTGGGAATCCTATCTCCCGGTTCGATGGCGATCTCTTCGCATTGTACAAACAGGGAGCTGAGCAGGCCGAAGAGCGCGGGGGTTCGGTTTTCAGGGACCCAGGCTTCGATCGCGAAGACCGCGTCGCCAAGAGGGGTCGTTGCGTCGTGTTTGGCGAGGTTCAGCGTATATTTGTTCAAGCATTCGTTGAAGCCGTTTTGCAGCTCGGGCAGGGCATTGCAGAAGAGGCGAAGGTCGGCTTCGCACTGGGCGAGCGCGCCTTGAGCTCTTAGGAGCCTTTCCTTCAGAACACCGACAGGAGCCTCGATGAGGATCTCGATCATTTTGGGATATTGGGTCCGCTCTTTGTTTACGCTGACGAAATAATCGAGGTCGTATTCGGTGCCGACGAAAATCACTTCAGGGGGAAGGACCATCTCTCTGGCCAGATCGCTTTTCATACAGAAGAATTGGATGACGCGCTTGCCGGTATTTTCGATCTCGGCAAGGTCCATCTTGGAAAAGTCGCCGAAGATCGCGATCCGGGAGATCTCGGCTTTCAGGATCCGCTGCTCTTCGAGAAGCCGCTCCTCATCGGCATGAAGTTTCAGGATCGTTTGGGCAATGAGGAGGGGCTCGAGCGGGGGGGCCTCTTTAGGATGGATGAAATGGTGTTTGGCGATCTTAATGGCGGTCAGGATCGTCTTTGCGTCCTCCGGCAGCTCGATGGCTTTTTTGTGGGAGAGGCCGATGAACTCCAAAAAGCCGGCTCGTTGGGCAAGCAAGAAGAAGCGGTCCGTCTCGCTTTTACTGCCCCAGAGAAGGTATTTGCGCATTTTGATGATCACTTACCCGCCTCGGATTTACGCATTTGGATCTTCCGTTTTGCGACTTTCGCTTGGGCGACCGCCGCAAGCTGCTGATCGCCCAGGAAAATCCGGATCTTGCTGATGTTGCCTTGAGATCTTGGGATCAAAATCTTTTCAAAAAGGTTCACCCTGATCGAAACCTCGCGCAGCTCCTTTTGCAAAGCCCGCTTCTTTTCGAGTCCGATCGTAATTTTTTCCCGGATCGTCACGAGCTCGCGAAGGATCTCTGTGGCGCGGTCCGTCCAGGCGGGCGTGTCGAACAGAAAATATTCCGGATCCCTGAAGACCACTTTTTCCAAGATGGGAATTTCGACCCCTGCTATATTCTCATACTTTTTTTTCACATGGAGGATATCGGCGTACTCGACGAGGTTGACTGTGACCTTTTCCAGAAGAAAAGGGGAAAAAGCGTCCACTTGTTTACGAGAGATATTTAGATCGTGGCTAAGCCGCGCAATTTCCATATCGGCGGCCATGACTTCAAACTGGAGCATCGCTTTTTTGAGCTGAAGGGTGGGAAGATATCGCTGGAACTGCATGAGGCGTGTTTGCTGGCCGCGCAGCTCGAACTTTGTCAATTTCAAGGTCATGAAACGATAGGCAGCTCCTTGGGCCAATACTTATCAGAAATCTGCTTTTTCACTCCGATCTCTTCTAATTCGAAGCATTCGGCAAGCGTCAGCCAGCCGAGGTCGAGCGCCGGCTCCAAGGAGAGGTTGACGTCGAGGTCCATCATCCTCTCCTCGAAGAGGAATGAATAGCGGAGAAGCTTTTCGTCCCAGCGGGCGAGGCGGAACCCCATCGCTTGCCGCTCGCGCGCTTTCTTCGAATCGGCATACAAGCGGATCATGGTATTGGCAAGGTCCCCATGGTCTTCCCGGGTCACTTTCCCGATCACCTGCTGCTTGAGGCGGGACAAGGAGCCGAAGGGGTCGATCGCTCCGTCGTGAAGGTAAAACTGCCCCTCGGTGATGTACCCGGTATTGTCGGGGATCGGATGGGTGACATCCCCGCCGGGCATCGTGGTGACGGCGATGATCGTAATCGAGCCGCTTCCTTCGATATCGACCGCCTTCTCATAGCGGAAGGCCAGGTCGGAATAGAGAGAGCCCGGATACCCTCGGTTCGAGGGGATCTGGTCCATCGTGATCGCGATCTCTTTGATCGCATCGGCATAGGCGGTCATATCGGTCATCAGGACCAAGACCGTTTTCCCCGCGAGGGCGAATTTTTCCGCGACCGCAAGGGCCATGTCAGGCACAAGGAGGCACTCTACCGGGGGATCGGTGGCTTGATGGATGAACATCACAGTTTTTTCGATCGATCCCGCTTTTTCGGCGTTATCGATAAAGGCTTGGGTATCGTCGAAACGGAGACCCATCCCAGCGAATATCACGACATCGGCGTTGGTCTGGTTGGCGATCCGCATCAAAAGAGGGTTGTACGGCTCTCCGGCGACCGAAAAAATGGGAATCTTTTGCGATTTCACGAGGCAGTTGAAAACGTCGATCATCGGGATGTTAGTCCGGACAAGCTCTCGAGGAATGATTCTCTGGGTCGGGTTAAAAGAAGGTTGGCCAATGTCGACACTCTCTCCTACAATTTCGGGTCCTTCGTCTATGGCATTTCCAGCTCCGTTCAAGCGGCGCCCCAAGAGGGCATCGGTAAACGTTGCCGCGATCTGCCTTCCGAGAAATATGACTTTATCGCCTGTAGAAATCCCACGGGTATTTTCGAAGACCTGCAGAGTGACGAGTTCTTCGTCAAAACGG
>CAYTXY010000164.1:0-4049 GCA_964441355.1 uncultured bacterium | reverse complement strand
TTCCATCGTAGTGAGAATTTGTTCTTTCGAAGTGGTCCTATGCATCGCTTTCAGCATGCCGTCGTTGATGTGTTGGATCGGCATGTCGAGATAAGGGCAAATGCGGGATCGCTCTTCATCACCGAGATGAGCTCCTCATCGATTTCGTCAGGATAAAGATAAAGGAGGCGGAGCCAAAAATCTTGGCTGACTTTGAGCATCTCCCGAAGCAGCTTGGCAAGAGCCCCCTTTTCACGTCGGTCTTTGCCGAAATCGCCTAAATCTTGCGCGATCAGGATCAACTCGAAAACCCCCTGAGAAAGGAGAGCCCGGAATTCTTTGAGGACTTGGGCCTCGCTTTTGCTCTTGAGCGGTCCCTTGATCGTCGGAATAATACAAAAGGCGCACCGTTTCTTACAGCCTTCGGCGATTTTGAGGTAGGCGTAGTGTTTTGGGGTCGTTAGAGTGCGCGGCACTTCGCCCCACTCAAGAAAGCTCCTAGCCGTCGTGACCGCCTCCCCTTTTTGGGCAACGGTTACGGCGTCGAGGATTTTTTCCACATCGCCCGAACCCAAAAGGTAATGGATCTCGGGAAACCGCTCTTTGAGCTGGCCGCTGTGTTTTTGCACCATGCATCCGGCCACGATGACCTTCGCGCCATTCTTTTTTTGCTTGAAGAGCTCATCGATAGTCTCGATCCCCTCTTGACGCGACGCTTCGAGAAAACCGCATGTATTGACGACGAGGTAATCGGCCTCCTCGAGCTTGGGCGTATGTTCATAACCGTTTTTGAGAAGAAGGCCGATCATCACCTCGCTATCGACAAGGTTGCGGGCGCATCCAAGGGAGGTAAAATGAAATTTATTCGCAAAATCGATGTTACGGTCAAACATGCTTCGGTAGTATACTCGATCTGACAATTTAGACCCTATGGTTCCATTCCTTTTTAAAAAATTGTTGATCCTGCTGGCGTCTCTTTGGGTCGTTGTGACAGGGACCTTCTTCCTGATGCATGCCATCCCAGGCGATCCATTCATCGGGGACCGGGTGATCCCGGAAGAGATCATGCGCTCCCTCTATGCCCATTACGGCCTCGACCAGCCGCTCTGGGTCCAATATGGTAAATATTTGAATGGGCTTCTCCATGGGGATTTGGGGATTTCGATGGTTTACCAGGGAAGAACCGTCAGCTCCTTCATCCGCGAGGCTCTTCCCGTCTCGGGCGTACTCGGACTTTTGGCTTTGAGCGTTGCCATCCCCAGCGGGATCTTGCTTGGGACCATTGCCGCGATCAATAGGAGCCGTTGGCAAGATACGGCGTCGATGGTCATCTCGACGATCGGCATCTCAGTCCCGAACTTCGTCATTTCCAGCTTCTTTCAGTACTTGTTTTGCATGAAGTTCCATCTTTTTCCAGTGGCCCGCTGGGAGTCGCCTGCCCACGTCGTTCTTCCGACGCTCGCCTTGGCGGCCCTTCCAACCGCTTTCATCGCCCGCCTGACCCGCTCCAACATGGTCGAGGTTTTGCAGCAAGATTATATCCGGACCGCGCTGGCCAAAGGGCTTCCCCTCTTCCAGATCGCTTTGCGCCACGGCCTTCGCAACGCGATTCTGCCGGTCATCACTTACTTAGGTCCGGTGGCAACGCAGATCCTCACCGGCAGCTTCATGATCGAACGGATTTTCGCCATCCCGGGCCTTGGGCAATGGATGATCCACAGCATCCATGGGCGCGACTACCCGATGATCTTGGGGCTGACCGTTTTTTTCAGCGCGGCTTTAATGGTGGCGATGTTCCTCGTCGACATCGCCTATTCGCTCCTCGATCCGAGAATCCACTTCCAAATGAGACCGAGAGAGGCTTATGAAGAGTAGCTATGATTATCCTGGGTATTGGAAAGACGCGTGGCAGAGGTTTTCCTCGAACCGGCCCGCGCTCTTGGCCCTTTGGACCCTCGCTGCGATCGCGCTATGCGCACTTTTCGGCCCCTGGATCTCCTCCTACGCCTATTACGATATCCATCTCGAATGGCACGACACGCCTCCCGGAGCCCGTTTTTGGTTCGGCAGCGATGAGCTCGGCCGCGATCTTTTTACCCGGATCTGGTGGGGAGCGCGGATCTCCCTTTTCATCGGGATCTCTGCTGCCGTCATCGACATGATCCTCGGCGTCATCTGGGGATCTGCCGCGGCGATGGCCGGAGGCCGGATCGAGGAAGCGATGATGCGGATCTGCGATATCCTCTATGCGATCCCCTATCTTCTCGTCGTGATCCTCCTCACCGTGATCCGAGGCAGCGGGATCGGCACGATCCTGATTGCGATGACTTGCACCGGGTGGATCAATATGGCGCGCATCGTCCGGGGCCAAATCTTGCAGATCAAGGAACTCGATTATGTAGCGGCAGCAAGATTGAACGGCGCATCGGCGGCGCGGATTGCGCTGCGCCACCTGATCCCCAACGCGGTCGGCCCCATCATCGCCGCCGTCACCCTGACGGTGCCCACAGCGATCTTCACCGAAGCGTTTTAGAGCTTTTTAGGCCTCGGCGTGCAAGCTCCCGCGGCAAGCTGGGGCGTGATGGTCAATGACGGCCTCAGCGCGATGCGCTATTATCCGTGGCGGCTCCTCTTTCCTTCCGCCATGCTCACGCTCACAATGCTCTCCTTCAACCTGCTTGGAAACGCTCTTCGCGACGCCCTTGACCCCAGGCTGCGAAGATGACTTTGTTAAAAGTCGAGGATCTGGAAGTTTCCTTTTCCCTTTACGGAAAAGAGCTCAAAGCGGTGCGGGGCGTCTCTTTCGAAGTGAAGATGGGCGAGGCGGTCGGCATCGTTGGGGAGAGCGGCTGCGGGAAGAGCGCTGCGGTCCAGTCGATCCTCCGGTTGGTTCCCGCCTCCAAACTCAAGGGCAGGATTTTTTTCGAAGGGGTCGATCTCTTGCAAAAAACCGAAAACGAGATGCGGAGAGTCCGAGGGAAGAAGATCGGCATGGTTTTTCAAGATCCGATGGCATCCCTTAACCCGACGATGACGATCGGCGCTCAAGTTGCCGAAGGGCTCATCGCCCATGGAACCCTTAACAAAAAAGAAGCTAAGGCACGGGCGCTCGAGCTCCTGAGAGAGGTCGAAATCCAAAGGCCCGAAGAAAGATTGAACCAATATCCCCATGAATTAAGCGGCGGGATGCGCCAAAGGGTTTTGATCGCGATCGCCTTAAGCCATAACCCGAAGCTCCTCATCGCCGACGAACCGACGACGGCCCTCGACGTCACCGTGCAGGCGGGAGTGCTGGATCTTTTGAAAAAACGGAAAATTGGGGCGGGCCTTCTCCTCATCAGCCACGATTTGGCCGTCGTTGCCGAAATGTGCGAGAGGGTTTTAGTCTTCTATGCCGGAAAAATCGTCGAACAAGGGCCCACATCCCAAATCCTCGCCCATCCCCGCCACCCTTACACGCAAATGCTCCTTCGCTCCATTCCCAGGCTAGGAGGACACGGGCCGCATGTATTGGAGACCATCGCGGGAGCGCCTCCGAATCTCTTGGCTCCACTCCACGGCTGCCCATTCCGAGAGCGCTGCCCGCATGCGATGCCGATTTGCGAAAAAGAGCCCCCCTTCATCGACTCGGCGGCTTGTTGGATCGGACACAATGATTGAAGCTCGTGGTCTTACCAAACTCTACAAAATCGGCAAGGAGAGCTTCGCCGCCGTAAAGGACGTTAGCTTCACGCTTTCGAAGGGAGAGATTTTCGGTCTTGTGGGAGAGAGCGGTTGCGGGAAATCGACGCTCGGGCGGATGCTGCTCAGCCTTGTCCCCCCCTCCTTCGGCCAAGTTCTCTTCGAAGGGAAACTCGTTGAAAAGAGCTTGCCGTCCCGGATGCAAATGATTTTCCAAGATTCCTTCGCTTCTCTCAATCCGCGAATGACGATCGGAGATATCATCGGCGAGCCGCTTCTCATCCATAGACGAAAGATGCCGAGCGTCGAGGAGCTCCTCGACCTCGTCGGCCTCCCGAAAAGCGCCATCGGCCGTTTTCCCCATGAGTTCAGCGGCGGGCAAAGGCAGC
>CAYTXY010000163.1:0-4090 GCA_964441355.1 uncultured bacterium | reverse complement strand
CGCAAAAATCATCTCAAAATCTCTGCGTATCTTTTTCACTCTACTTTGCGGATAGGCTCATGACGGAAATCACCAGCCTCCAAAATCCGAAAGTGAAAATGGCTGTGCGGCTGCGGGACCGGCGCGATCGAGATGAAGCGGATCAGTTTCTCATCGAAGGGTATCGCGAATTGAAGCGGGCTGTGGACGCGGGAGTTCAAATCGAGACTATTTTTTATTGTCCGGAATTTTTTTTAAGTGTGAACGAAGAGGCCCTCATTGCGGATGCCCGCTGCAATGCGTTTGCGTGTACGCCTGCCGTATTCAACAAACTATCATACCGCGACCGCCCTGACGGCCTGCTTGCGATTGCGAAGCAGATGCATTCTAAACTTACCGATATATCTCTTTCCGCATGCCCTTTTCTCCTCATCGCCGAGAGTATCGAAAAGCCGGGCAATCTCGGCAGCATCCTCCGCTCCTCGGATGCGGCCGCCGTCGACGCCGTGATCGTTTGCGATCGGACCACCGACATCCATAACCCGAATGTGGTCCGCTCCAGCGTGGGAACCCTTTTTACTCAACCCGTGTGTGAGGCGGGAAGCGAGGAGACGATCCGCTTCCTAAAAGAGCGGAGCATAGCGATTGTTGCGGCAACGCCCCATGCAGAGCTCGAGTTTACGAGCGCCGATTTTAAAGTACCTCTTGCGATCTGCATGGGAACGGAGCAATATGGACTCTCGGAAATGTGGATGAATGCTGCCGACATCGCGGTAAAGATTCCTATGTTCGGAACCGCCGATTCTCTCAACGTAGCATCGGCCACCACCCTTCTCCTTTATGAAGTCGTTAGACAGCGCCGAAATTCAATACGCCGATAATCATATCGCTGTGGCGGCAAAGCCTTGCGGCATGCTGACCCAGCCGGATGAGACGGGCTCTCCCAGCCTTGAAGCTTACGTGAAGCTTTGGGTGAAGGGGGAGTATCGCAAAAAAGGCAATGTGTTCCTCCACGCCATCCACCGGCTCGACCGCAGTGTGAGCGGCCTTGTCCTTTTCGCCCGCACGAGCAAAGCGTTAAGCCGGTTGAATGAGCAATCGAGGCTGCAGGAGATCCAAAGAATTTATCTCGCTGAAGTGGAAGGGGTCCTTGCAAAAAAAGATGGGCAGCTCGACCATTACTTAATCCACGGGGACCATCAGGCTATCTTAGCAAAAAAGGAAGATAAGGAAGCCAAACACGCCCGCCTCTATTACAAGACGATCAAACACAAGATCCATTCGACGCTGGTTGAAATCGAGCTGGAAACGGGGCGGTATCATCAGATCCGGGCGCAATTTGGCGCTATCGGCCACCCGATTGTGGGCGACAAACGCTACGGCAGTCAAACCGGAGACGGCCTCTCCATCCGGCTCCACGGACAAAAGCTGGCCTTTCAACATCCTGTGACCAAAGAGCTGCTAACATTCGAGACGCCCCCGCCCTTCGACTAGAATTTTAACCGCCGAGCACACCGAGAGCACCGAGAAGAGAAAAACGCGCACTCCTTCTCTCGGTGTTTTATTCGATGCGTGGAAGCAGCAATTCTCCGATTTGCACGGCGTTGAGGGCGGCGCCTTTTAAAAGCTGGTCCCCGACGGCCCAAAATTCGAGCGTGTTGGGCTGGCTCGGATCGATGCGGAGCCGCCCGCAGAAAACGTCGTCTTTTCCCGTAGCGTCTAAGGGTGTGGGAAAACGGTTGTTCATCCTATCTTCGAAAATTTTCAATCCGGCAGTAGCCGACCACGCAGCATAAACGGCCTCGAGGGAAAAGGGGCGGTGAAATTCAACATTGGCTGAGATCGAATGGGCTCTTAGCACGGGAACGCGCACACAGGTCGCGCTCACCTGTATCGAAGGATCTTCGAGGATTTTGCGCGTCTCGAAAAGGATTTTCCTCTCTTCTTCGACGTAGCCGGACGGATGAAGCGGCGAGTGATGAGGATAGAGATTGAACGCGTAGGGAAAGGGGAGGGAATGGGAATACGGGCGGTTTTCGAGAAAAGCGGCCGTTTCCCGCTTGAGTTCTTCCACTAAATGGGCTCCGGCTCCGCTTGCCGCTTGGTAGGTGGAGAGGACGATCCGCTTGACCTTGTATGCGCGGTGGAGCGGAAAAAGGGGGAGCAGCAAAATCGTCGCAACGCAATTGGGAGATGCGACAACGCCTCGATGAGAGCTGAGAGCATGGGCATTGATTTCAGGGATAATGAGAGGGACCGATTCGCGAAATGCGGAACTAGAGTCGACCACAAGGCATTTGGCCCGTGGGATCCACTCTTTAGATACCGCCGATCCCGCGGCGAAAAACGCGAGGTCCGTTTCTTTGAATGCGCCCTCTTCCAAAGCCTCGATTTCGATAGGGTTCGAATGAAAAAGGACCGTTTTTCCGACAGAGCGAGAAGAGGCAAAACACCTGAGGCGGTTTACCGGAAAGGCGCGGCTTTCCATTAGGCGGAGGATCTCTTGACCGACTGCCCCAGTTGCTCCGACGATTGCAATGTTTTGCATATTGCGGGTAGTATAAGCGATCGATGAAAAACGGGATCCTAAAATCAGTCGATGAGGCGATCCGCGCCGCCAATGCTTTGAAAGATCCTCAAGCGCTCCATTTCATCGAGACCGCCGCGAATTGGATCTCGGACAGCTTCCAGAATAAAGGGAAATTGCTGATCGCAGGCAACGGCGGCAGCCTCTGCGACGCCATGCACTTTGCGGAAGAATTGACAGGGGTCTATCGAAAGTTTCGCCCCGCGCTGCCCGCGATTGCCCTCTCAGACCCCGGACATCTAACGTGTGTTGGGAACGATCTAGGATTCCAATCGGTTTTCTCAAGAGGCGTCGAGGCTCTCGGCCAGCCGGGAGATGTGTTTGTCGCGATGACGACGAGTGGAAATTCTGAAAATCTCATCGCCGCGGCCAATGCGGCCAAACAAAAAGGGCTGAAAACCATTGCCTTTCTCGGAAAAACCGGAGGGAAAATGCGAGGGCTTTGCGACCTCGAGTGGATCGTCTCGGGTTTTCCTTTTTCCGACCGGATCCAAGAAGCCCAGATGGCGGCGATCCATATTCTCATCGAACAAGTGGAACAACTATTATTTTATGCGAAACAAAGTCCTCTTGCTGGGACAGCGGCTCATTGAACGGGGCGCTTGGTTTTTCGCGCCGATCAGCTGGATCTTAGCGGCTCTTATCTTTTGCAAAAACAAACTCTTCGATCTGAAATGGATCAAGAGCGTCCGAGTTCCTTGCACCGTCGTCAGCGTCGGCAATATCGTCGCCGGAGGAACGGGCAAAACGCCGTTTGTCCTGATGTTGGCGGCGGCTTTTGCAATTCGTCGCGTCGCGATCCTTTCGCGGGGCTATGGAAAAATCCCTGACGAAGCGATGCTTTTACAGCGCCGTTTGCCAAATGCGAAAATCTATATCGGCAAAAAGAGGACGCTCACCGCGAAGCGTGCCGCCGAGGAGGGCGCAGAGCTGATCCTCCTCGATGATGGCATGCAACACCGGAAGCTTTTCCGCGACTTCGAGATCGTTCTTACAAAAAAGGAAGATCCTTTGGGCAAAGGTCACTATTTGCCTTGGGGTTTTTTGCGAGACAGCCCGAAAAGCTTAAAGAGAGCCGATGCGATCTTTTGCAATGGCCAAGACTTTCACTACCGCGTAAGCCGCGTCCTGGACGAGAAAGAGAATGAGGTCAACACTTCCGGCTGGAGGGTGGGGCTCTTCTCTGGGATCGCCGATCCTAGAAGCTTTAAAAAAAGTGTAGACGGTTTGGGGGTGTCTCTTGTGGCCGAATGGCGGCTCGCAGATCACGAGCCGGCGGATCCCCTTCTTCTCGAACGGTTTGCCTCCCGGTGCAAATCCTTGGGAGCGAAAGCGCTAATTACGACTGAAAAAGACTTTATTAAAGGCCCCCGCTGCTCGCTTCCTATTATATTTATTGAAATAGAAATAGAATGGATGGAAGGAAAAGCAGAGTGGGAAAAACTCATTGCAAAAATCAATCAAAAAATAGATAATTGGTCCGCTTATGACAGATCCAATTAAAATTAATTTACCAAAGCTCGG
>CAYTXY010000162.1:0-4106 GCA_964441355.1 uncultured bacterium | reverse complement strand
TACTCTTCGAATTCTTCTTGCATCTCAGTTTCTAGATCGATCAGAAGGGAATCACCGAGCCCGAACTTTTCTCCTTGCAGTTCGCCGTCCATATTTTCTTCCAATACCGTTGCCGTTTCCGTAGCGTCGGTTGAGGCCAAGATATTTGATTCCGCTGGGTCGGCGAGATTAGCTGCAAGGATAATGACTGCTGCGATTGCTGACATAAAGACTAGACTCCTTGTTAGAGATAGTTTCACCTAGAACGCAAACCCTATCACTTCGCTAAAGTATTGTCAAGTACATATCGCCCGGAGGGCATCTTTAAGATCGGGATAGTTGAAATGAAATCCGGTGGCGGAGAGTTTTTGGGGCACGACGTGCGCGCTGCTTAAGAGAACCTCGTCCGCAAATGCGCCGAAGCGCAGGCGGAGCAGGCATGCGGGAAGATGAATAAACGCCGGTCGATGGAGAACCTCGGCAAGCGTGCGGCTGAATTCCTCCTGGCGCACCGCGTGAGGCGAGACGATATTGACAGGTCCGTGCAGCGTTGCTGTCCGCAGGATATGATCGAGCGCCAAGGCCAGATCTGCTAGGGCAACCCAGCTGACCCACTGCTTTCCCGTCGACAGCCTCCCTCCGAGGCCCATTCGGTAAATAGAGGCCATTTTTCGAAGAGCTCCCCCATTTCCCAAGACCATTCCGAAGCGGGCCTGGATAACGCGCGATCCTCGGCTCGCGATCGGCAGGATCGCCACTTCCCATTCCTGACAGACCTGGGCTAAAAATCCTTTCCCGGGGGCGCTTCCTTCGTGGAGCAGCTCTTCGCCGCGGTTGCCATAAAATCCAACGCCCGAAGCGGAAATGAAAACAGGAGGTGGGCGGCGAAGGTACGCTAAAGCCCGGGAAATCTCTAAAGTTCCAATAGAGCGCGAAGGGAAGATCTTCCTCTTTTTTGCTTCCGACCAGCGTCCGAAACCCAGAGGCTCGCCCGCCAAATGGATGGCCGCATCGAAATCTTCGAGGGAAACTCCGTTGGTCGTTCGCCAGCTAATCTCGCCCGGGGAGACCATTTCATGCGTAAGGGAAACGATTTCCCACTGTTTCTTAGAAAAATAAGAAACTAGGAACCCGCCAATGAAGCCGGACGCCCCCGATAATAAGATGCGCACTACTTCTTACAGCTGCACTTTGGGCTGCATTTGCCGCATTTACAGCTGCAGCACTGGCATAGGCAGCCGATGCAATACAGTCCAGCCACCCCTACAAGCGCGAAAATAATCCTGGCGCCCATAGTGTCCATGCCGCCGAAAATATCGGAAATGAGGTCGTATTGGAAAAATCCGACTAGGCCCCAATTTAAGGCTCCGATCACTACCAACAACATCGCGATGAAACGAATATACTTCATATAATGCCCCTCCACTAATTTCATCTTAATACAAATTCCTTAGGTTGTCATCTAAAGATTGGAAAGGCTTACGACTCAAGCCTCGAGTTGTGGATAAAAGAGTGAAAGTAGTAGAATCCTTGGGTATTATGCCCGATTTTGATAAACAGACACTTGCGCATTTAAAGAAGCTCAGCCGGATCGAATGCGATCCCGAAGAGGAAGAAGATATCCTCATGAGCCTTAAGCGCGTCCTCGAATTCGTCAAGCAACTGGACGAGGTCAAGACCGAGAAAACCAAGCCGTGCAACTCCGTTTTGAATGGGATGGCTGGAAACAGGTGGCGGGAGGACGTTCCCAAAACCTCCCTCAGCCGGGAACAATTTTTGGCCAACGCTCCTGACCAAATCGCAGGGATGATCCGGGTTCCCCCCGTTTTAAAGCCTCAATGAAAAATATGCACCATCTCTCTGCCGTGGAATTGCGAAACGCCTTCCTGAAAGGCGAAATCACCGCTTTCAACATTGCTCGCCATTTCTTAAAGAGAATCGAAAGACATGGGGAGGCGCTCGGGGCCTTTCTCAACGTTTTGGGGCCGAGAGTTCTCGGCAAGGCCGAGGCGCTCGACAAAAAGCGCGCAAGCGGCAAACAGCTTGGCAGGCTCGCCGCAATTCCTATCGCCATCAAAGACAACATGCATATCGCAGGCGAGAACACGACCTGCGGGTCGAAGTTCCTTCAGAACTACAAGGCTCCCTTCGATGCCACAGCGGTCCGCCTCTTCGAGGAGGAAGACGCCCTCTTGATCGGCAAGACCAATATGGACGAATTCGCTATGGGTTCCTCGAACGAGAATTCGGCCTATTTTCCAGCGCGCAATCCCTGGGATTTGAAGCGCGTGCCGGGCGGCTCTTCGGGGGGCTCGGCCGCGGCGGTCTCCGCGCGCCTCTCGCTGATCGCGACGGGCAGCGATACGGGCGGCTCGATCCGGCAGCCGGCGAGCTTTTGCGGAATCGTCGGGTTCAAACCGACCTATGGACGAGTCTCCCGCTATGGGCTGGTGGCCTTTGGATCTTCCCTAGATCAAATCGGCCCCTTTGCCGGAACTGTCGCCGATGCGGCCCTCGCCATGGAGACGATCGGAAGATCTTGCCGCTTCGACTCCACTTCCCTTGACCTCCCTCCCGAACCCTACAAGCTAACCCGCGACCTCAAAGATATCAAAGTCGGCATCCCCAACGGCTATCTCGAAAACCTCAAACCGGAGATCCAGAAGAACTTTCTGGATGGGCTCGACATCCTCCGCTCGCTCGGCGCTAAAACCATCGAAGTGGACCTGGACGTGCTCAAATATTCGATCGCGGTCTACTATATAATAGCCACCGCCGAAGCTTCGACCAATCTCGCCCGTTTCGACGGCATCCGTTACGGCCACCGCTCCCCTCAGGCTAAAACGCTTGAGCAGATCTATGATTTGTCGCGCAAAGAGGGATTCGGGCGCGAGGTGAAGAAGCGGATCATGCTGGGAACCTATGTCCTTTCTGCCGGATTTCAAGACGCCTTTTATAAAAAAGCCCAAAAGGTCCGCTCGCTCATCGTCGAGGCGTTCGAGAAAGCGTTTGAAATTTGTGATTGCATCGCCACGCCCGTAACGACCACGGCTGCTTTCAAATCCGGCTCTATCCAAGATCCGATCCAAATGTACCTCCAAGATATTTTTACCGTACCCGCAAATCTCGCCGGTTTGCCAGCGATCAGCATCCCTTCAGGTTTTGACTCTGACGGCCTGCCTCTCGGCATCCAAATCACCGGGCCTCAGATGTGCGATGTCTCCGTGATGCGTTATGCTTATGCCTACGAGCAAGCGACGCGCTTTGCCCGCATCCCTCCTGCATTTCTGGATGAGGACTAAAAATTATGAAAGACCTGCCCTACGACCTCTGGGAACCTGTCATCGGACTCGAGATCCATGCCCAGTTGAACACCCGGTCTAAAATCTTCAGCCCAGCCCCAAACCGGTTCGGCGATGAGCCGAACACGAACATCTCCTACGTCTGTACGGGCCAGCCGGGAGCGCTGCCAGTCATCAACAAGGAGGCTGTGCGCAAAGCAGTCCAGTTCGGCCTGGCGATTGGCGGGAAAATCTCTCAAGTGAGCGCGGTCGACCGCAAATCCTACTTCTATCCCGACAGCCCCCGCAATTTTCAGATCACGCAATTTGAAACTCCCCTCATTCGCGGCGGGTCTGTCTTGGCAGATGTGGAGGGAAAAACGAAAACATTTTCCGTGAACCGGGCCCATCTTGAAGACGATGCGGGGATGTTGAAGCATTTCACCAACTTTGCCGGCGTCGATTTCAACCGCGCGGGCGCGCCGCTCATCGAAATCGTATCGGAGCCGTGCATCCATTCGCCCACCGAAGCCTCCGCCTATGCGATGGCGATCCGGGCGATCCTCCTCTATCTCGACGTTTGCGATGGCAATATGGAAGAGGGAAGTTTGCGGATCGACGCGAATATTTCCGTCCGTCCCAAAGGGGAAACTTCCTTGCGCCCGCGCGTCGAGATCAAAAATATGAATTCCTTCTCCTTCCTCGAAATGGCGATCACCGGGGAAGTGAGCCGGCAGATCGCCCTCTATCTTTCCCAGCCGCATCGCCCTCACCTGGAACTGATTCCCCCCGGGACCTACCGGTGGGACGCCGACTTGAAACAAACCGTTTTGATGCGGAAAAAAG
>CAYTXY010000161.1:0-4121 GCA_964441355.1 uncultured bacterium | reverse complement strand
CATAGGAGGGGGCTTGCGTCTGGACGCAGAGAATCCGGTCTACATTTTCGATGATCGTCCGAAGATCGTGGGTGACAAGGAGGATCGTTTTTTTTCCTTTCAATGCATCGAGCTTCTTGGAGATCTCGATCCGCGAGGCGGGATCGATGTTCGCGGTCGGCTCATCCAGAAGAAGGAGATCGGGGTCTGAAAGCATGGCTCTAGCGAGGAGGGCCTTTTGCGCTAAGCCGCCAGAGAGGGACGCAAAAGATTTTGATTGAAGAGGACCGAGCCCAAGTTCCTCGATCGTATCAAGCGCTTTTTTCTTTACCGCGGCAGGATAGATAAAATAACTTTTTGCAGCGCCGAGCATCACTAGTTCTAAGACGGTGATGGGAAAATCGCGGTCCGTCTGATTGACTTGAGGCACGTATCCGATCCGGCGCCGCTCGGCAAGAGGCTGTTTGCCAAAAACATGGAGAGCGCCTTTTTGAGAATGAAGGAAACCCATGATCAGCTTCAACAGGGTTGTTTTCCCACCGCCATTCGGGCCTATGACCCCGACGAATTCGCCATGCAGGATTTGAAACTCGGCATTTTGCAGCACGTTCGTTTTTTCATAAGAAAAACAAAGTTTCGATGCGGAGACGGCAGGTTTCATGGGGAGGGAATCTCGCTGCGGGGATCGGCGATGAGTCTTGCAAGGGTGCGCAAGGTGTTGAAATAATCGGCTGAATAGGGGTCGATCATCTGGATCGGAATATTCATCACGTCCGCGATCCTCTGGGCGCCCTTGTTATTATGCTGCGGCAGGGCAAAAGCGATCGTTGCAGAAAGGCGTTTCGATTCTCCGAGCATCTCTTCCAAGCGGCGAGGACGGGCGTCTTTCCCTTCTTGTTCGACGGAGAGCTGCTTCAGCCCATATTCATGGCAAAAATATCCGAAAGCAGAATGGGAGACGATGAACGAGCGCCCTCGAAGAGGGGCTAGAATCGTTTGGATTTCTAAGTCGAGGTCTTTCAGTTCCAAAAGGCAATTTTGAAGGTTCTGTTGGATCTCTTCGCTAAGCGATGGAAAGCGGTCCGATAAAACCTTGGCGATATGGACTGCTTGCTGGCCGGCCAGCTTCGGGCTTAGCCAGATATGTCGGTCCAGAGAGTCGGATGAGCAATGGGCGCATAGGTGGTCTTCATCGTCCAGCGGCTGCAACTCGATCCCATCCCGCAAGTCAGAGATGATCAAGCCGGGATTGCTCTCTCGAAGCAGGGGGAGGACTTTCGCTTCGAACGGCTCCCCGATGCGGAACCATACCTGGCCCCGAGAGATTTCGAGGACTTGACGCGATGTCGGTTCGTAAACATGGGGATTGGAGCGCGGGGGGATGATCGTTTGAACATCCAAGGCTTGGCCGGCGATCCGCTCTGTGATGAATTTATAGGGGGCGATGCTGACGAGAACAAGGGGCCTTGGGGTTTCTTGAGGCGGCTGCGGGGCCCGGCTGCATCCAGCAAGAAGCAAAATGAGGATCGGGAAATATCTAAAAAGAAGCATTACGTGGATAGTATCTCAGCATGGGGGTCACGAAGTCAAGGAAGGACATGAAAAGAAGTTGACAGAATCGGGCGTGGTGTGAATATTTCAAGAAATTCATTTAAAGGCGGTTTGCATGGCTCTTTCTGTAGTTCCTTCAAAGTTGCAGTTTTGGTCTTACCGGGTATCGACGGTTCTGAAATCTTTGAAGACTTTATATACTCTGCCTCCCGAGAAAGTGGACGCGTTTCTCAACTCTTACGTCATCTACGATTGCGATTGGGCTGAAGAAGAAGAGCTCATCGAGAAGCTGGGGCCGAACTATGAGCAGGTGATCCAAAAAAAAATCGTCGATTACTACTCGGTGCTCAACCATCTTTGCTCTGTCGGCCAGGTGGAAAAGATGTATATCCCTCCGGCCATCGATCTATCGGCTAGCATTATGGCCAACCAAAAGCTCTTTGAAAAAAATATGTGCAAAGACTTAGGGCTGGCGCCGGGCAAAAAAGCTCTCGATATCGGGTGCGGCAGGGGCCGCGTCGCCTGCCACATGGCGACCAGTTCCGGCGCTCATGTGACCGGGATGAATCTCGACCCTGATCAATTGACCTGCGCGAGAAAATTTGCGCTGCAAAAAGGGCTATCCAGCCGAACTGAATTCTTGAAAAGAAATTTGAATCAAATCCCCTATCCTTTCCCGGACGGATCCTTCGACAACATCTATGAAATCCAGGTCATATTCACCTATGCGAAAGATCTCGGCAAAACCTTCAAAGAGATCCACCGGCTCCTAAAACCTGGGGGGCGGTTCGCATGCCTCGAGTGGGCGAGCCTCGATAAATATAACCCAAAAAATCCCCATCATGCCGCCTTGATGAAGCGGGTCAAGCCGCTGATCGGCGCGATCGGCACCCCTTCGGTAGGAAACTGCACCCGCCTTTTGCAAGAAGCTGGATTCGAGATCCTTAAAAATGAAAACGCGAGCGTTGGGGGTTATCAGGCGCCTTTGATCGAAAACGCCGATAAATTCTTTACGAGGGTCAATCGGACGATCAATTTTCTTGTTAAGTGCAGGGTCCTTCCGACCCATTTTAAGCTGCTGTTCGACCGGCTCTGCAAGGACGGAGACGCGTTCATCGAAGCGGACCGGCTAGGCCTCGTCACTACCAGCCACTATATCCTCGCCCAAAAAAAAGCTGATGTATAACTTTTAGGCCACCTTTTACCGAAGGATGATAATCAGAGATCCTTCTTAATGGGTTGATTCGAGGATTTTTTTCCTAGAACATTCGGGCATTCCCTCTGGATCATCTTTCTAGTGTCTGGGTCGTTTTTCACGTCTTCATGAGCTTGAGGAAATAGTTTGCAGGCCCGTTTAAACGCAAACTCCGATCGCTTTGACAGGGACATGCTGAGCAACTTATCCTGGTCGCAAAGATCTTTCTTTTTAGTCTTGCAAGAACGGCCAAAATCGTCAGGATGTTTGTCGCAATAAATTTTTTGAAACAAATCGATCCATTCTTGGCGGTACCGATCTGTATGGCACGTGTACTCATCTCTAAATAAGGCAGCTTCTAGATTTTCGTTCTCTTTGAGAGGATATTCTTCCAGTGTTTTGGGGGACAGCTTCCATGGTTTTGCGCATTGTTTGATCAATTTATGGTGTTCCTGAGTGTCAGCGGTCTCTCGCTCTTCTTTTTGCCTAGCATAGGAATCCATCCCCACATTCCCAAGCTCAGCCTGCTTGTACAAACCGGTGGAACTTCTTTGGGTGTTAAAGATCTCAAAGGCAAGATCCAGCAGAGATTTTGTGGACTGAAGATGCTTTTTTGGAATTAAGATTTCCGCGCTATCGGGATTATAGGTGCTCCTTTCATAGTCAACGTAAGATCTTGCCGCCGGAATGTTTTGGGCGTCTATGAAAATGGGTTTGATAAACCGCTCGGAATCAAGAAGCTTAAGCGCAGGGGGACAGGAAAAAAAGCGTTCGGCCAATAAAAATGCCTCCTCGCTTTTAGCATAAACGCCAGCAGCAGATGTGGAAATAACTAAAGTCATAATTCCTCCGTTTGTTTAATTGCGAACATTTTAACATGTTTTTGATTTTAAGGACACAAAAATAAATTACTATATTTTTTTGAAATTATTTGTGGAAAAGAGAAAAATAACAGGATATTAGGATGGACAGGATAAAAAATAAAAAAGAATTGCCGCATTCGGATATTTCTGGAGATATTTTTGGCAATCCCAGATGGAAAATAAACGGCTGCATCACACGGACAAATTTATGGGGGCGGGTGATCTGATAACGACTCCTTCTCACCTCCGAATTTTTCATCCTGTCCATCCTAATACCCTGTTATTTTTTTTCTAAAATTTTGAAGGTGATCTGGAAGCGCTAGCTGGCCTCAATCCCAATTTTTGAATTTTCTTGGGTATAGTATCTTTTCGTGCCTGGCCGGGAAGTGGTTTCGAAGTCTTAGACAAGTTTTTAATCCTATTCCATCTTGTAGGTTTTGTCCGATTTGGATATCCTCTTGGCGTTGCGCTAGGTTGGTAATGATATAGGGAGAGGTGTCCGAGTGGCTTAAGGAGCACGCTTGGAAAGCGTG
>CAYTXY010000160.1:0-4121 GCA_964441355.1 uncultured bacterium | reverse complement strand
GTGGAAATTTCCAAACGGATCGAAAAAGCCCAGATCCAAATCGAAAAAATCATCATGAGGTTCCGCTATTCGATCCGGGAAGCGATTTCCATCGCGTTGCATCTGATGGGGGGCAAGGAGCGGTTCGACAAGATTATCTCGGAGAAGGAAGTCTCCGATAAAGGGCTTTTCCTGAATCTGATGCCGAAGCTCTGCGATCTCATGAAAAACGAGGATCAACTTCTCGAAAAACTTCTTGTCCAAAGCAGAGATTTGAATCTTAAGAAGGAAGAACGGGCGGAGCTGCTGGAGAATCTCGAGAAATGCCGCATCCGCTCTCAAGCCTACTTGCGCCGTTTTTGCTGCCGCCACAACATCATCGAGGACTTCGGCGAGGTGATTCTCAACGCCTATGACCGTTTTTTGCAGTTGGAGAAAGAAATTCAAGAGTTAACTCCGCGCGCTGAAAAGAACAAGTTCGCCGCCGCAAAGCTAGGGGCGGCAAAACGGAAATTATATAAACGGGAGCTCGCAGCAGGACGCAATCTCGATGAATTTAAAAAAGACGTCCGGATGCTGCAGAGATGGATGGATAAGAGCCAGGAAGCGAAGCGGGAAATGGTCGAATCCAACCTCCGCCTCGTGATCTCGATCGCGAAGAAGTACACGAACAGAGGTCTCTCCTTCCTTGACCTGATCCAAGAAGGCAATATGGGCCTTATGAAAGCGGTCGAAAAATTCGAATACCGGAGAGGTTACAAGTTTTCCACTTATGCGACATGGTGGATTCGCCAAGCCGTGACTCGCGCGATCGCCGATCAAGCCCGGACGATCCGCATCCCCGTCCATATGATCGAAACGATCAATAAAGTGCTGCGGGGAGCCAAAAAGCTGATGATGGAAACCGGCCGAGAACCCACGCCGGAAGAGCTTGCCAATGAACTCGGACTCACTCCGGAACGGGTCCGGGAAATCTATAAAATCGCCCAGCACCCGATCTCTCTCCAAGCCGAAGTCGGCGATGGCGGTGAGAGCCAATTTGGTGATTTCCTCGAAGATACAGCGATCGAATCCCCGGCCGAAGCGACCGGCTATGCAATCTTAAAGGACAAAATGGGGGAGGTCCTCGCGACGCTCACGGATCGCGAAAGGACGGTTCTTATCGAGCGCTTTGGCCTTCTCGATGGCAAGCCGAAGACTTTGGAAGAGGTGGGAGTTCGTTTCAAGGTGACTCGCGAGCGGGTTCGCCAAATCGAAGCGAAAGCGCTGCGTAAAATGCGCCACCCCACGAGAGCCAAGCAGCTTCAGGCCTTCCTCGACCTTCTCGAAGGCGAGTAATTATTCCCTAGTATATATGTAAAAGTGCTTTACATTCGCTCCCCATCTTGGTAGGAGAAAGGGCAGCAGCATATTTTCAAAGGGGAGCTAATCGTGAAAAAAATGAAACCCAAACAATGGCTTGGAGTTGCCCTGATCGGTGTCGGCGTCATTGCTCTTTTTATAGCCTATTCCATCAAGGCAAGAGTGGGCGAAGGAATGGGGAATGTCAGATCGTACACAACTCCACTTTCCGACACAGGCGAGGGCGGTAGAATGGCCGGCGGCATCTTTGAGAGAAGGGCCAGCGGAGAGGCTGCAGGCTACCTGCAGAGAGCCCAATTCTTCACCATAGGGGGAATTGTCCTCATCGTTGCAGGCGGAGCCGTGCTTTACATGTATAGGAAGAAGAAATAAGGCATTTGGAGCGTAACGGGATCGAACCGTTGACCTCAACAATGCCATTGTTGCGCTCTACCAACTGAGCTAACGCCCCATGAAAGACCCTCAATTTTAGATGCGAAGCGTATTTTGGTTCAAGGCGGTTTCTTCAAAATTCCTCTGACTGTACAATTGCCTAAACTAGAAGAGGGTCTAAGGTAAAATGTTTTTTCACGAAGTCCTAGAAGGCCAGCCTGATCCGATTTTCGGACTCAACGAAGCCTTCCAAGCCGATGTCAGGCCGAACAAGGTCAACTTGATCGTTGGAATTTATAAAGACGATCAGCTCCGCTCGCACTTAATGGCAGCCGTCAGGAAAGCCAAAAATCAAATCATGGATCAAGATTATCTGGCCGATTACCTTCCCATAGATGGTCTTCCTGAATTCCTGAGCGAGGCAGGAAAGCTCGTCTTTGGCGAAAAGGCATGGAAGGAAAACCATGGGCGAATTTACGCAGCTCAAACCGTAGGAGGGACTGGCGCTCTGCAAGTCGGCGGCCAGTTTATATCCCAAGAAGTATCGAAATCGATCGTCATTTCAACCCCTACTTGGCCCAACCACCGATCGGTTTTCGAAAGAGCAGGCTTAAGAGTCGAAACTTACCCTTATTACAATAGAGAAAAGCATGGAATCGATTTCGAGGGTTTTTGCTCCTTCTTAAAACAGTTGCCGCCAAAAAAGGCTGTTACTCTCCATGCAACCTGCCACAACCCCACCGGATGCGACCTTTCGGTCGAACAGTGGAAAGAGGTGTCGCGGCTGATCCTTGACAAGCGGATTTTGCCTTTTTTTGATTTTGCCTATCACGGTTTAGGGGAAGGTTTGGAAAAAGACCGGCAGGCCATCGAGATTTTTATGAAAGATGGGCATGAAATGCTGATCGCTTATTCATGCGCAAAAAATTTTAGCTTATATTGCCAAAGGGTCGGCGCTCTTTTCGTTGTCGATGAAAATGCAGCTGTAAAGCTAAGAGTGGGATCCCAAATCAAGAAAATCATCCGCTCTTTATATTCCAACCCCCCTGCTCACGGAGCGCGTATCGTCGCCGCTCTTTTGCAAGATCCCGCTATGAAAGAGGAATGGAAAAAAGAGCTGGATTCCATGCGGCACCGGATTGCCATCATTCGAGAAAGCCTTATCCAAAGACTATCCTCGCAATCCACCAGGGTCAATTTTGAGTTTCTCCGTCACCATAAAGGGATGTTTTCCTTCATTGATCTAAATAAAAGCCAAGTTCAACAAATGATTGATAAGTTTGGCATCTATATGATCGACAACGGGCGGATCTCCTTAACGGGGCTGACCGCTAAGAATATCGATTATGTGGCCAGCGCTATCGCAGCAGTCTCCAACCAATGAGGAAAAACATAGCTTTACCCTGCTTTCTCTTGGGCCTGTTTCTTCTCGGGTGGAGCAGTTTGTCTCGCGCCGCTTCGGACAGGGCCAGGTCATTTGCAGTCTGTGCGCTTTCCCCTGCATGGCATTTCGCAGCCCAGGTTAAAGAATATCTTTCTGACCGCCCTTTTGCTAAGGCCAAAAGGAGCGATTCCTTCGAAGCGTCTCTTCTCAAGGTGGAACACATGAGGCTGAAGGCAGAAATCGAGTGGGCAAGAGAATGGATCTTCCATGAGGTTAGGTTGCAACACGAGGCCAAAGCGGCTTATTTGTCGGGCCTCCTAGACCTGCGGACCAAGGCAGTGCCCGCGACAGTGATCTACCGGGATCCGAGCTCTTGGAGCAGCAGTCTTTGGATTGGGGTGGGAGAAGAGGACAATCAAAAATGCGGCTCTAAAATTGTCGCTCGAAATAGTCCGGTCGTGGAAGGAAGCTCCTTGGTGGGAGTGGTCGAATATGTAGGAAAACAGCAATCCAGGGTCCGCCTCATCACTGATTCCGGATTGACTCCCGCCGTCCGTGTGCTCCGGGAAGGGCAGACGAAAGAACTCTTTTCCCTGATCGACTCCCTTTCCGAAAAACTCAGTGTTAGAGAGGGCTTTTTCGAATTTATCAATCAATTGCAAGGTATGAAAGTTAAGCTCCTGTCGCAGCCGGGGGAGATCTATTTAGCGAAAGGAGAATTGCGAGGGAATAGCGCTCCTTTCTGGCGCTCTCGGCAGCCTGTCTTAAAAGGAGTGGGTTTCAACTACGATTACGCGGATGCCGAGGGACCGGCCCGGGAGCTCCGAACTGGCAAAACACTCGCTGGCCTCGATAAGCCGGTGCCTTTGATTGCAGAAGGCGATCACCTCGTTACATCCGGTTTGGACGGGGTTTTCCCGAAGGGAATTTCAGTGGCCGTCGCGACAACTTTATTCACGCTAAAGCAAGGGAGCTTTACTTAAGAGATAGAAGCTCAGCAAACCGCTGGCCGCCTCAATAATAT
>CAYTXY010000159.1:0-4128 GCA_964441355.1 uncultured bacterium | reverse complement strand
TTTTGTCCTCAAGAGTTGCGTTTGGACTGGGAAGTTTCGGTTTATCTCCAATTCGGCGTCCCAAGGCGTTCGGCAAAGTTCCGATCTTTTTGATATTCTCGATGGCGTTATCGACAGTTTGGCCAAGACTTGCATCGCCTCTCAATTTCAGCGACTCTTTATAGTCCTTTTCAAAGTTGTTCAAATAATAGAGGCCATAAATGGATTTCCCTAACACTACAGCGCCGCGGACTGCATAGACCGCTCCGAGCGCCCCTCCGGAGACTGCAGCGGCCCCGGTGGAAACGAGTGGAGTAAATCTAAATAAACTGGCTCCGATAGGACTCATTAGCGTGACAACTCCGCACTGAATCATTCCGGCGCCCATCGCCCCATAAAGGGATGAGTTGGTCAAGCCGAGGGCAGCAATGGTGATCCCTTCGTCAGCCAATTTCATCTGCTGTTTCTTCTGAGCGGGATCGATTGACGTCATCGCAATTTCCAGGTCGTTCCCCGCGCCTCTGCATTCTTGGAAGGCTTTCGAAATGTGTTTGGGGGTCGTTCCCAAGACGAGCGCGCCTCCCAACATGAATGTTATCGGGATAATTCCACCAGCGGCCACGCTTGCCACTTTAGCGGCCGTAGCACCACCTACGAGTTCCGCCGCGCTTCCCACGACTGCACAACTATTTCGAAAGGTGCCAAGGCCGTCGATCGCGAGCCACATCCCTTCTTCTGCATCACTGCGCGACCATTCAGCGTTCGCAACTACATTACCGAGTTCTATGCTCATAAGGAACTCCTTATTGAATCTATAATTATAACATAATTTGAATTAATTTTTCAATTATTATGTTATAATGGTATAGGTATCGTCTTATTGGGATATGAATGAAAACGAACTCAGATTATTTTCCATAAACCGAGAGCTGCTATAGCAATCGCTGCACAGGTGACAGCTACATAAGTGATCTTCGAAGAATAGCAATTCCTCCAACCAGAATTGAGGCTTCTCCATCGCTGTCGATAGTATTCTTTGTGATCATCATGGAGGAACTCGTTGTAAAACTGATCAAATTCCACATTTTCAGGGAATTGCTCATAATCATTTTCAATATAGGGTGTGTTAGACTCGCAGTCTTTCAGCTGATTAATTTCCCTTGCTATTTGATTAATGCTAGAAAACTTGCCCTCAAATTCAATGTGCTCCGCAGCTTCTGCATACTCCTCTGGAGATTTATAGCTCCCGTTTTTTAAGGCTTTCTCTAGCGCTATTTCCTTCCTAAGGGAAGTTACATTATGAAGTTCAAATACTGCGCAGCCTAATTGCGAAGGAGCTGAAAAACCAGGGGTAATCCTAATTATATTCCTAACTTGTTCAGCTTCAAATCCGGATTCAGGTATTTCTAAGCGTATCTCTAAATTGGGAAGGCCGCATTCTTGAAGTTCTTTTTGAGCTTCATCTAAAAGAGCCTTACTTTTAGGAAATGAGCTCAGCTCCTGGATTATGGCTTCGCCAGTTGCGTAAGGCTGCCTAGAGCTAACGGGATAAGCATTCACAGAATTAGTCATTCAAATTAACCATTTGATTTAAAAACTAATTTATTATACATATAAAATAATTAAGTTTGAATATATATTAATCCCTGAAAATGTCGAGGCTCTTCAAATGAACCGTTTTATTGGGATAAGAGATGGGGCTCTTTTAAAAGCCTTCCGAGATTTTGGATGGCTTGCGATGGCGTATAGAGGGCCGATTGCAATGCGTTGAAGAGCGGCTTGATCTCGAAGGCAGCATGGGTAAGTTCCATCAACGTAAAGAAGACGGCGGCGGTGATCAGGAGGGCAAATGGCGCCGCTCCGAAGGTAAAAATGGCGGCTGCAATGCTAGCGAGGCCCCCTAAAATCATCAGGGTTCCGTAGCAGATATTCATTTTATGATGGAGTTTTTTCGCATGGAGCCCCTTGTCGACCGCTTGAAGGAATGTGACTCTCCCTTTTAAAGAGCTATCTGGCACTGGCAAATGGGTCCCAGCGCGCCTGGCCATTGCAGGGCTTCCGATGCCGATCCGCTCGATCATCTGCATAGTCTTGTCTACCGCCCGCTCCAGCCCTTGTCTTGTCTTTCCGCTCCCTTTCAAACAGCTTTGGAAATCCTTTTCGAACCGGTCTATATATCTTAGGTTATAGATCGACTTTCCTATGAGGAGAGCTCCCCGTGCAACGTAGATGCCTCCTAGCGCCGCGCCTGCGGTATAAGCGGCCGCTTGGCTGACCAGAGGATGGAATCCCAATAATTCGGCGCCATGAGGGCTCAGGAAGCCGACCACCCCTGCCGCCATGAGTCCAGCTCCGCCCGCGCCATAGAGATATTGATAAGCTATCCCTAATTTGGAAAGATCGAGGCGCTCGTCGGCAAGCTTGATTCTGAGTTCGCTTTCAGGGGTTCGGTCCAGCCGTTTTTTGGCAAGGGCTTGGCTCTTCTCTGCGCAGGCTAGATTGTATTCCCTATGGGCATCTGGGATCGTGTTAGAAAGCGCAGACCCAAGCATGAAGAGGCCGCCGACCGTTTCAAGGGCTGGATAGAGGGTCCCTATAGCAACGGCGTCTACGATTTCCGATGCTTCCTCAATGCTGGCTCCATTCACAATGGCGCTATCGACGCTTCTTGAGAGCGTGTAGGTTCCGTCGATCACCATTCGGCGGTTGTTTGCATCTTTGGGGTTATAGGGATTCGGGGCCTGGACTGCTGCAGTCATAATAATACCAATTAAAAATTTGTGTTAAAAATGTTAAATAAGCAACATTTGTTTATTATATTTTTGGTGTTAATTTTACCAAAACTACAGATTATCTTCCATTTATATAATTATTTTATTAAAATAAATTTTTGCAATTGATAATTAATATGGTTTCGTGTAGTATAGAAAAAGGAGAGATCTATTCATAATAACCTCTCTCATAATTTAATAACGTAAAAAGTAAGGAGTGTCACTATGGGCATAGAACCATATCCTTCTGAATTGTCAAAATATGAAGTTCGTCTTGGGGGGCAAGACCTTTCGCTGCAAGACATCGAAGAGATCGAGCAGCAAGTCATGGTCCAGACAACGGATAAAACCCGGAAGTTTGCGGTTGGGATCCTCCAGAAATGCGAGGATAAGAAGCAGCCTCTCATCGAACGGCAAATCACGCAGCTCGATGCATCAACGGATCCGGTTGCTAAAATCGGGCTTTTGACCCCGCTCATTCCCTATCTGGAGCCGCAGGAGGTCGACAAAAAGTTAGACAAAATCGAATTCGAAGCAACTCTTTCCACCGATCCCAAGGTTCAAAAAGCGGTCGTAAAGCAGCTCGAACACTTGCATTTCGCCCAGGCAAAACCTGTCGTGCATGATCTCAATGCCTTCGTCACCCGTCTTAAAGGGATCGGAGAGGCGGTACTGAATCGAAATTCTTTAGATCCTATGCTCGGTGAACTGAGCCAATATCAAATTAGTCAAGTCACGCAGGCAGCCATTCGGGGGTGCGCATGAGCCCAGAAGGAGCCGCTTATGGAATTGAGGAATATGCAAAGGCGCTCTCGAAACAAGCTGAGATCGCGGAGGCCTTTTATTATGGGAGGATCGGGGAGGGGGTCGAAGGGCTCCTCAATCTTCCCGAGGAGATCCGGCTGAAGATCGATCAGCTGATTTGGGATGCCGCAGGGGGGCAGGCGATCGATCCCACCGACGAGGAGTCCGCCGAACTGATCGCAGACGCGATCCTCTTCTCCCTCGAGGAGCGGATGGGCCTCCACGCCTCTTGATACAAGGGCTTGGGTGCCGAAAATACACAGGATTGAGAAAAGATAACAGGATGGCAGGATGGACAAGATAGGAATGTAGGACATTTCATCCTCGGAAGCAAGTTTCTGTTCTTTATCCTGTCCATCCTGCCATCCTGTTATTTCTTAGGATCCTTATCTGAGCGGATCTCCCCTAGGGAGAGTTCTTCAATCTTGCCCTTAAGACGGGTTTCTGGATAGGATATGTCCAATGGAAAATTTTAAGGTCAAGGTCAATCCTTCCATCCTGTCTGGGGATTTCGGACGTCTTGCCGAGGAGGCCAAGCGGATGGAGCAAGCCGGGGCCGATGCCATCCACATCG
>CAYTXY010000158.1:0-4144 GCA_964441355.1 uncultured bacterium | reverse complement strand
GGCGGGAAAAAGCATCAGGTCTTGCGCATCGATCGAAATCTGGGTGTCGCTTTCCACAAAATGGTCGATCCGGTGGCCATCTGTCGTTTGAACTTTTCTGATCTCGATCATACCTTCTCATGGACGAGGTTTTGAGAGAAGAGCTTCTCGCAAAAGCGGCAGCGAAGAAGTACGGAGCCGTTATTTTCCTCCACTGTGAAAAGCGTCTGCACCGGTTCAGTATGAGTGATGCAGCGGTCATTGGGGCAATTGAGAACGGACTGAATCGCCTCCGGCATTTGCACAGGGAATTTCTTTGCCACTTTGTAGTTCACGATGACGTTGATCGTGGCCCTGGGTGAGAATATAGCGATTTGCGCCGCGTGATGAGGAGTGAGGGTGAGATTTTCGACCTTGATCAGGTCTTTCAGCCCCATGGACTGGCTTTTGAGATTCAGCCCAACGGTCACACAGGCTTCATTATCAGCTAATTTCAGGAGGCTGATGATTTTCAAGGCGTTGCCTGTCGCGATATGATCGATGACGGTCCCTTCTTTGATCGCTGAAACGGAAAGCATTCGGTTCTTCATAGTCTCCCCAACATGAGAGCTAAAAGAGCCGCCCGGACTGGAACGCCGTGCGAGGCTTGCTCGAAATAATAGGCATAAGGGGTCGGGTCGATCGATCTTTCGATCTCATCGACCCTAGGCAAGGGATGGAGAACCCGGAAGTTGGGTTTGACCTTCTCGAGATGTTTCTTTTTGAGAAGGCAAGGGTTTGCGATCGGTTCGATCGTGGAAAAGCGCTCTTTTTGGATCCGGGTCATATAGAGGACATCGACCTTCGGCAGCACCTCTTCCAAGGAGGCATGGAAAGAAAACTTCACCCCCTTTTTTCGGAGTTCATGCTGGGCCGAGTCGGGAAGGGAAAGAGACTCTGGCGAGATGAAGTAAAGGCGGCTCCGATAATGGGCGAGCGCTTGGCAAAGAGAGTGGACGGTCCTGCCGAATTTAAGATCCCCCGCAACGGCGATATGGAGGGAGTCGTCGATTTTTCCTTGGCATCTAGCGATGGAATAGAGGTCGATCAGCGTTTGCGTTGGGTGTTGGTTAGCACCGTCGCCGGCATTGATGACCGGTTTGGGCGTCGCATCGGCCGCAGCGCGGGCGGAGCCTTCCTGCGGATGGCGGATGGCAATGATGTCGGCATAGGAGCCGATGACCCGGATGGTGTCGGAGAGAGATTCCCCCTTTTTTACCGACGTGCTGGCGCTGTCGGAAAATCCAATGACGGAGCCTCCCCCTTTCAGCATCGCCGTCTCGAACGAAAGCCTCGTTCGGGTCGAAGGGTCGAAGAAGCAGGTGGCGAGGATCGATCCTTTCAGAAGGCCCGGCTGGGGATCCATGTCGAGTTTTTGGGCCGTTTGGAGGATCAGTTCCAAACTTTCCCGCGATAGATCGGAAATCGCGATCAGGTCAGAGTCTTTGAGGAAGGATTGCGTCGTAATGGTCACGATAATATTTTTACCGCAGCTTCGATAACTTCGCAAGGGCCGATCTGCAAAAGGCAAAAGGGGGAGCGGCATTTTCTTTTGAGACATGGAGTGCATGAGCTTTTTTTCGCGATCGCGATTGCCGTTCCTCGGTGAGGTCCGCAGAGGAATGGATCGGTTGCGGCGTAGAGTCCGATGGCAGGGACTTGCAGCGCGCATGCGACATGAAAAGGGCCGGTGTCGTTGCAGATGAGGAGGTCCATCTGTTCAAGGAGGGCGGCAAAAGACCTGAACGGAAGGTTGCTCTGAGCTAAATGCGCTCCAGGGATCATGGCAGCCGTCTGCCGCATGAGATCAACTTCGTCTTTCGTGCCGGTGATCAGGATTTCCACATGAAGCCGCTCTTTGAGCGCGCGGCCAACCTCGGCGAACTTTTCCTTGGGCCACCTTTTGAACCCGTCTTTCGATCCAGGATGAAGGGCCACCCACCGTCCCTCTCTTTTCGGGAGCCGTTCATAAGGCTCAAGAAAGAGGGAGAGAGTCTCGGAGTGGATAGAGCCCCCGATATGCTCGACCATTTTGAGGCGTCTCATGATCTCATGCTGCCGGATGTTGGGCAGTGAATCGGTCAGAAGAGAATCGAGTCCTTTATTCATCTTCTCGGTGCCGACGATCCGGGAAGCGCCAATGGAAGCGGCCAAAGGCAGGGCGAGGCGCTGCGATGCGTGAAAGACAAGCACCGTATCGAATTTTTCGGCAACGAGTTCCCACCGCAAACGAAAAAACTTAGGGAGGAAGGGCTCTTCGGCCAAGAAGAGTTTGTCAATATACGGGTTGTGTTTCAAGATTTGCATGCCAATCGGAGAGGTGAGGACGGAAAGAAAACAGCCCGGAAAGGATTTGCGTATGGATTCGATGGCAGGAGTTGCCCAGAGGGTGTCTCCGAGGGCGGTCGTCGCAACCACCAAGATGCGCCTTTGGCTTTGGGGAAGCCGAGGCGGGGGGGCTAAGCCAAGAGCCGCTTTCAAGAGGAAGTTCTTAAGCATATGAGCCTATCTTTAATACCTTTCCCTACATGGATACAGAGTGGATGCGGCGACGGCTCGCCGGTATTACAACAAGGCCAAAAGGCTCCTTCAAGTAAAGTCAAGTTCTCAGAATTGCGTTCCTATCCCGATTTCTGGCTTTCCCTCATTGCCTTTTAGGCGTTGTTCCTTTTCTCGCCTGCCTGTCTCTAATCCATCATTGACAATCCGAGCGAAGCCATCTCCCATCACCGCTCCAGCAATGACCCCTCCAGCTCCGGTCCATCCTGCTGCTATTCCAATTCCAAATCCTGCTAAAATCTCGACGCCGCCCATGATCAATCCGCCATGCCCATCATCTTTCAGGACCCTGTGTGATGAATTGGGAGTCAAAGGTTTGGTTTGTTTCTTTTCATGAAGCAGTTGTGAAAGATTTGGCCAATTGTAACAACACGATGCGCTGTTCTGCGGTGATTCTTTTGCTTCAAGCAATTGAATCATCTCCAGCAAGACTATTTTTGCATTGGAATCCAGGTTCAATGTGTGCATGTTTTCTTTCGCCAGTCGGCAAATCTGAAACACGGTCAAAGAGGTGCCATGCTGACTATTTATCTCAAAAACTAGGGCCTCTAAAATGCCCTTTCCTGCCGCGATCGGGTCTTCGGATTCTTCAATGACATCCCGAAAAGAATCAAAAGTGTCCTGAATTTCATCTAGATTTTCTAAGTTTTTCAAAAGTAGTGTTCGGTTGTCTTCTCTTGGATGTCGGATCACATGGGCAATTCCTCCTTGTGGAATGCAAAGCCCGATAGATCCAATTAGAGCTATCGAAGAAACCCGCTTAAGATTGCGAATACAAGGTAGGCAAGGCATAGTGCGATCCATTTTTTTTTCTTATCGTTTGATTTCCATGCCTTCTCTATTTCTTCAGAAAGCTTTAACAATGCAAATCCAAAAAAGGGGGCGGATAGCGCCAATCCAAGGAACTTCATTCCAAAAACTTTCAACTCTGGTAATAACTCAGACATAGACATCCCATTTGATCGAAACGGCATTTCATTAAAGAGAGCCATTATTTGCTTCCTTGAGCATTTCTGGCAAGGTCAGTAGGCACAGGAATGTGGCTATGCAAGAAGAGGTAATTGCAAAAGTCTCGTAGCAAAACGCAAGATCACAGGATAACGCCCACGAGGAGCGGGCTTAGGATGACGCTCATCGCTGGCGATGAGCTAAGGATCTACAGGATGCATGGGGCAATGCCCCCTGCAACCCCAAAAATTGGGCCCATTTTGCCTTGCAAAATTCCCTTCGTGAAAAATTTTCTCCTCAAGCCAGAATTATGTACCTAGAGGTTGTGTTATGGCTTGATCGAAAAATTCCCACTCCGGGACGTTGGACGATGTCCAACGATGGGCCCTCTTAAGACAACGCCTGAGTGGTAACAGGAGCGGGCCTCCGCTGAGCGTTAGCTCAGGCACCGAAGGAAAATTTTTTTTCAAGCATTGTACAAAAGTTTGAAAAAGGATGTCTGCTTGAAGAAAAATTTTTCAAGGTGCATTACTTTTGCGAAGCAAAAAGTGGAGGCCTCACGTTGGGGGTACGGGGCTTCCCCGTATCTTGTCCATCTTTAGCTGCGATAGCAGCGTCA
>CAYTXY010000157.1:0-4145 GCA_964441355.1 uncultured bacterium | reverse complement strand
CCTTAACCTTCCGTTTTCAATTCGGGCGCTCTACGATTGAGCTACACCAGCAAAAGAGGGCTCTAGCCTATCAAATTTTCTTCTTTCTTCTCAAGCTTAAGCAAAGGTTGCGGTTCGGCCAGAGGAGACTCCTCCGAGGGCATCGGCTTCTTCGGCGTCGCCGCAAGATGCGTTTGGAAAAGCGAGGTCAATCCCATTGTCTTTTGGATCTGGAGAGGCGCGCTTTCCGCATCGACTCTCCCAGCCTTATAGCGGCCGCCAATCATCGTGCTTTCACAACATTTTTTGAATTTTTTACCCGATCCACAATAACAAAGATCGTTTCGGCCTATTTTTTTCATATAAATCTCAAATTCAAGCTTCTATTTTAACATAGACGCAATCAAAAGTCTACAGGCAATTAATATTTTAAAATAAAAGAAATAGGGTTCTAGTGAGAAAGGGCGGTTTGAGATATGCTGGCGGGTCCTTATGGAAATCAAGACTCCTATCGCGCGTCCGCCTTGGACTGGGCTGGGGAAAGAACTCGAGAGCCAGGTGCGCAAGGCCCTCTTCGATTTTTCCCTCTTGGAAAAAGATGTGAAAAAGGTCGCTGTCGCCTTGAGCGGGGGGAAGGACAGCTTGAGCCTGCTCTATCTCTTGCACGGAATCCGAGGGCGGGGATTTCCCCTCTTCGACCTTTACGCGATCCACGTCGATGGGGAATTTACCTGCGGCGCCGGGATCGGCGCGGGGTACCTAGGCGCGATCTGTTCCGAACTCTCCGTTCCCCTGCTCCGGCGCGAATCGACGCAGAAGCTGGAAACCTTGGAGTGTTACAGATGTTCGCGGGAAAGAAGAAAACTGATTTTCGATGCGGCAAAAGAGGTCGGCGCTCCAGTCGTAGCTTTCGGACATCACCGCGACGATAGCGCGCAAACCCTTCTTCTCAACTTGTTCCATAAGGGGGAATTCGCCGCGAACCTTCCCAAAGTGTTCATGCGCGATTACGGGGTGACGATCATCCGGCCCCTCATCTATACCGCGGAGGAATCGATCCGCAGCTTCGCAAAAGAATACGGCTTTGCCAGGATCACTTGCCAATGTCCCGTAGGACAAAAATCGAAGCGGAAAGCCGTCGATCTCCTGCTCCGCCAGATCGAAGAACATTTCCCTCACGCAAGGAGCAATTTGGCGCTCGCCGGCCGTCTCTATGGCTCCGAAAAGGCCGCCACGCCTTGAACTCGACTTTGTACAATTTTGTGACGGCATCTCCGAGAGAATCGCTGGCCCTTTTTTCCTTTTTTTGCTCATTAATAGCGCCTTCGGCTATGAATTTCACAAAAAAAGAAAAAAATTGCAGAGCGCTTCCTCTGGATCTGCTCGCCAAAAATTGTACAAAGTCGAGTTGAAATCTTTCTACGCTTAAGATAAATTCAGAAATATATGGAATTTCCCGTTGCAAAGCAGTACGTTTTTGTCGAGATAGCAACGTTTTTCGGCTATTTCGCAGTCATTCTCCTGATCGCTTTCGCATCTTACAGGAAACAACAATCGGATTCTGATTTTATCATAGGGGGCCGCTCGCTGAATTTTTGGCTGACCGCCCTTTCGGCGCATGCGAGCGATATGAGCAGCTGGCTTTTTTTGGCCTACCCGGCCGAAATCTTTACCCAGGGCGTTTTCTATGCCTGGGCCGCTATCGGCTTGACCGGGTTCATGTTCCTGAACTGGCAGTTCATTGCGCCCCGGATCCGAACGGTCACGGAGCAGCTAGGGAGTTTGACGCTGAATTCCTACTTCGAAACCCGCTTCGGGGATCGGAGCGGCGCCATCCGCGTCGTCTCAGCCCTCATGGCGGTTCTTTTCTACACGTTCTATATCACTTCAGGATTGTATGCGCTCGGCATCCTGGTGGAATCGCTGTTCGGCTTGAACTATGTTCTCGGAATCTCTTTCGGCCTTCTCGTCGTCGTGATCTATGTCTTCATGGGCGGATACAAAACGGTCGCATGGATCGATCTATTCCAAGGATTTTTCCTCTTGGGAGTCATCGTCTTCATCCCTGTCTTTTTGCTTTTCAAATTCGGAGGAACCGGGCCAGTCCTGCATGCCGTTTCAGTAAAAGGGATCTCGACTAGTTTATTTCCCGATTTCGGCCCAAAAACAGTATGGCAAATCTTGATGATCACTGCCGGATGGGGGCTCGGTTATTTCGGACAGCCTCATATCATCACGAAATTCATGGGGATCAGCCGCGTCAGCGAGATGCACAAAGCAAAATGGCTCGGCATCAGTTGGCAAACGATCGCGCTCCTTTCCGCAACTTGGATCGGACTCATCGGCGTCTACATGTTCCCTCAAGGATTGAAGGAATCCCAAGAGCTCATTCTCGATATCGTGAAAACGACTTTCCCTCCCTTCTTCGCCGGGCTGGTCCTTTGCGCGATTCTCGCCGCGACGACAAACGTCATGGCGGCGCAAATTCTCGTTGTCGCCTCCAATCTGGCCGAAGACATCTATAAACGGCTTTTCAGGGCGAGCGCAACGCCTGTCGAACTTCTTTGGGTTACGCGAGGCGGCGTTGTGTTCATCTCTCTCGTCGGATTTATCATCGCCTACTTCAAGATCACGACTATTTTTCAACTCGTCCTGTATGCTTGGTCGGGCCTGGGCGCTTCCTTCGGCCCCATCTTGCTCCTCTCGTTATACATGAAAAATCTCAACCGGTACGGAGCTTTCGCCGGCATCCTCGTCGGCGGAGTGACGGCGGCGGTGTGGCCGATTTTTAAAGAACCCCTCGGCATCGGAGCCATGGTGGCCGGTTTCGCCCTCAGCATAGCCGCGATCCTTGGGGTCTCCTATGCGACCCGCCCAAAAGAAGCGGTACGCGAGTCTTGAAAGTATAGTCAATTTCTAGGATAATTCGTCCCTATGACTCGACCTTTTTTTCTGATCACCAATGACGACGGGATCCACGCGCCCGGGCTGAAGCATCTCTGGCAAGCTGTAAAGAGCCACGCGGATACCGCCATTGTCGCCCCCTTGATCGAAAAATCGGGGGCTGGCGTTTCAATCACATGGGGCAAACCCCTGATGCTCCATGCGGTCCATTGGGATGGCGGAGAAGCCTGGAGCCTCAACGGCACCCCTGCGGACTGCGTCAAGATGGCCCTAGCCGTTCTTTTAAAAAAGCGCCCTCAGCTGATTATCTCTGGCATCAACCGAGGTTCGAATTCGGGCAGGACTGCCCTTTATAGCGGAACGGTCGGCGGCGTGATCGAAGGGGCGTTGAAGGGGATCCCGGGGATTGCTTTTTCCTATTCCGACTACGACTCTATTCCAGCCCCTGACCTGACGATAAAATATATTTTTCCTTTGATCCAGCATTTCATAAACCATCCACTTCCGCCAGGGACCATATTGAACGTGAATTTCCCCTATACCTCCAAAGGGATCAAAGGGGTGCGGCTCGCCATCCAAGGAAAAGGCCATTGGATCGAACAGCCCGACAAACGGATCCACCCCGATGGCCTTCCTTACTATTGGCTAGGCGGCGTCTGGCATACCTGCGAAGAAGAACCCGAAAGCGATGTAGCCCTCCTCGAACAAGGGTACATCACCGCGGTGCCTCTCCGCGTCGGCGAATTGACCCATCTGGAAGCATTTTCCGCACATAAAGAGGCGCTTCAAAAAAAATTTAGCCCCTACGGCGATTCTATTTGGACATCCTCTTAGAGCGGTCGAGACGATGGACCGCTTCGCTTTGGGCCGCCTCGACCAAAGAGCGCGCCCCCGGAATCTCATAGATCCGAGCTAGCTCGGCAAACAGCTCCTCTCCGGCTCCTGCCGCTGCCGGAGATTCGGCCGGCTGGGGGAAATTCCTCGTTTCGATCAGCAGCTCTCCGAGCCGATTGAAATGTTTTTTGAGCCTTTTCGCCCCCTTTTGCACATCCTCGACCGTTTCCATCTTCTTCAGGTCGGCGGTGAGCTTTTTCATTCGCTCCTCCCCTTCGCAGCGCAACTCTTTCAAGTTCGCCGGAGCGCACCCGGCAAGAAGGAGAAAAATCGAGAGGAAGTGGATATGGCGCATTGTAATTAATTCCTGGCTCATTATACTATAGTAGTTCATTTTTGGGCGCATAGCTCAGTTGGTAGAGCGCCTG
>CAYTXY010000156.1:0-4161 GCA_964441355.1 uncultured bacterium | reverse complement strand
TGCAGCTCATGACTCTCCACAGCGCCAAAGGGCTCGAATTTCCCGCCTGTTTCATTGTCGGGCTTGAAGACCACATCCTGCCTCATGAAAAAAGCATGGCCGCCACAGGGATCGAAGAAGAGAGGCGGCTCTTTTATGTAGGGATCACCCGCGCACGGAAGTTTTTGACCTTGAGCATGGCCCGCTCGCGGGTGCGCCTCGGCAAGGCCCAGCCGACCAACCCATCCCGCTTCTTATTCGAAATCCCCAAACATTTGCTAAAAGCCACCTCTCATAAATTATTAACCCAAGAGTTCAACAGGTGACAAATGACTTGCTGCGGCTTTGAAAAATCGATCTTCGCTCGGAGTCCTTCATATTCAAGAATATTCCTCCTCGCGAAGAACGCGGGCAAGCCCGCTTCAATTTTTCTTTGCCTCGCTAACCCATTTGTTGCCACCTGTTTCCCTCTCGGATTAATATGACAACCGCGATCATCCGCCACCGGCGCGAAAACTTGAAAAAATGCTCACTCATTGGGCTTGAAGCAATGGTGGGCCTCGATTTCTACACTTACCCCATCGACCCGCTGCCCAATTTTGCGGGATTTCTCCTCCTAAAAATAGGAGCGCTCCCCTTAACAGAAGCGGATGCGGGAAGAGATCTCCTGCTCATCGACGGGACCTGGCGGCTTGCCCAGGTGATCGAAAAAAGCTTGCAGCGCTTAGAGGCGAGAAGCCTCCCCTCTGGTTACCGGACCGCCTACCCGCGCAAGCAAACCCATTGCCCCGACCCTGAGGCGGGGCTCTCTTCCGTTGAAGCGCTCTACTTAGCGCATCGGATCATAGGACGGCCCTATGAGGATCTGCTCGATTTTTATCACTGGAAAAAACACTTTCTAGAGTTGAACCTATTGTCCTGATTCCGCATGATCCGGACATGGACAGCGGCTTTCAATTTCTCACGTGGATCAACAACCTCATTTGGGCGTATCTCGCCTTTCTCTTGATTGTGGGGATGGGTCTTTATTTTTCAGTCCGCTCCCGATTGTTTCAAATCAGGCGATTCGGAGGCATCTTCCGATCGTTTGCCGGCTTCGTTACAGAAGCGTCCATACCCTCTCGCGGCATCCATCCTTTGAAAGCCTTTTTCGCAAGCGTCGGAGGATGTATCGGCATTGGGAATGTGGTGGGGATCTGCACGGCGATTGAAATCGGAGGGCCCGGCGCCATCTTTTGGGCGTGGATCGGAGCCCTTTGCGGAATGCTGCTCCAATATGCGGAAGTCTATTTGGGACTAAAGTACCGCGTCAAAAGCGGTTCCCATCATTACGACGGAGGGCCGATGTACTATTTGCCAGTCGCGTATAAGAAGAAATGGATCGGGCCTCTCGCAAGCCTCATTTTGGCCATTTATGGAATCGAAATTTTCATGTTCAACGTCATGGCTGATAGCATGTCGGTCAATTGGCATATCGACCTCTGGATCATCGTCGTTCTTTTGTGCTTTGCGACATTTGCCATCGCGCTCGGAGGGATCAAGAGGGTCGGGGAAGTCTGCGGCGCCATCATCCCCTTCTTCATCCTCGTCTATTTCGGGATGTGCGTATGGGTGCTTGCTGTCCATTATTCCGAATTGCCGAAAGTGTTCGGCGAGATCTTTTCTGGCGCCTTTACGGCGCAAGCTGCCCAGGGAGGTTTTGCAGGAAGCACCGTGATGCTCGCCGTCTCGATGGGCTTGTCAAGGGGGGCCTATTCAGGGGACATCGGCGTCGGATACACCTCGATCATCTATGCCGAAAGCCGCACCAAACAGTTCCAGCGCCTCTCCTCTTTGGCCATCATCGGCCTTTTTCTCGACACGTTCGTCGTTTGCACCTTGAGCGTCCTCCTCGTCTTAACGACCGGCCTTTGGAAATCGGGCATCGACGTCACCCTGATGGTCCAAGAATCGCTTGCGCTCCACTTTCCCTACATGAACTACTTTATGCCGTTTTTCCTTTTTCTTCTTGGGTTTACGACGATTCTCGCCTACTTCGTCGTAGGGGTCAAATGCGCAAAATTCCTCTCGCCGAAATGGGGGCCGGCCGTCTACTACTGCTATGCCGCCATTTCGCTTCCGCTCTTCGCGTTTACGAAACCGAACCATGCGTTCACGATCATGTCGCTCTCTGGCGCTTTGCTTCTTATTCTCAATATTTACGGAATCTTTCGCTTAAGGAAAGAAGTCGTGTTCGGGCTCGACCGCTTGGATAAGAAATAGTTCAAACTGATGCAAGGCGGTGGAGAATGCCCCGCTCGATTTCTCGCGTATAGCATTTGAAGCAGGTGGGCAGGTACTTTTCTTCGGCGCCGAGCTCGATCGTAGCGCCCATATTGACCGCAATCCCATCGACTTGTTTGAGATTCATGGTCGATTTGCGGTTGCAGTAGTAACAGGTCGACTTCACTTCTTCGATCGAATCGGCCAGCTCGAATAGCCGGGCCGACCCTTCGAAAAGATGGCTTTTGAAGTCTGTCCGAAGGCCATAGCAAATGACCGGAATCTCCCATTTCAAAGTAATGGTCCGCAGCTCCTCGATCACTTTTGCCGTCAGAAACTGAGCTTCGTCGATAAGGATGCAGCTGATCCCGGAATAGTCGATGCCGCGAAGGGATTCTTCGTTTGCGATCAAGAGATCGGCCTGCATCTCCAAACCGGCCCTCGACTTGATCCGTTCTTTTCCGAAGCGGACGTCAAAATCGGGCTTCATCAAAAGAACTTTTTTTCCCTGCTGCCTGTAATTATGCGCCACCGCGAGCAGGTTCAAAGTCTTGGAACTTCCCATCGCTCCATAACGAAAATATAGCTTTGCCATAGGTTTTCCTTTTTGGAGAAGAGTACCTTCTTTCCAATTTTAGAAAAAATCTTATTTCTTTTGAGAAGATACGAAAAAGAGAATCGTGCCGACTAGGGCAAATCCTGCCGCGCTTAAATCGGGAAAGGTAATCCAGCCGAAAAGAGAAAAAATGGGCTTT
This sequence comes from uncultured bacterium, assembly GCA_964441355.1. GTDB lineage: Bacteria > Chlamydiota > Chlamydiia > Chlamydiales > SM23-39 > CAIPFQ01. Next base: position 1,165 of record CAYTXY010000156.1, on the reverse strand, counting down.
GCGCATTCTCTGCCGCAGATCTGAAGGGAGGGGAAGTGGATGCCGATGGCCTGAAGAAGCGCGACGATCATCCCAAATGCGCAAAGAGGGATCGCGTAGCGGATCACAGTTCGATCGTTCCGGTAGGTTCCGACTCCGAGCAAGAGGGCAAGCGGGAAAAGAGCCATCCGCTGATACCAGCACATGCGGCAAGGCTCGATCATCAGAATCTCCCCATAGTATAAACTCACCGCGCATCCAAGCAAGACGATGAGCCAGCAAAAGTAGAGGAGATTTTTTTTCATGGGCGCTCCATGAGCCTATCCCCTATTAGGGTTTTAAATGTTTTTAGAGAGTTTTGAGCAGATTTTGAATGCCCGCAAGGGTTTCTACTTTGAGGCCAGTGTGAAAACACACGGCCGAAAAGAGGCGTTCGAAATATGCCAAAAAGATCAAAAACAGAAAAATTCGAATAGTGGGATAGGCTCATTGCTTTAAGATCCTTCTCGATTTGTAAGGAGATGCTTTCAAAAGAGATATCGGGCGTCGAATGGCCATTGATGAAAACGGCCGGAGTGCGAAGATTTTTCTTCATCGCTTTCTTCGCCAATTGGTAGTTGTGGGCAAGCTCAGCGTCGTACCGCCTCGTTTTTACGCTGCTCTCAAACTCGCTTAAATCGATGACTTTGAATTTCGCTGCCGCATCGACTAAATCTTCGTATTCCAGGGTACCGTTGGCAAACAAGAGAAAAAGTTCGCGGACGTAAGGAAAGTACACTGCAGGCGCTTGATGGTAAACCGCAAGGGCGGCATTGGCAATTTCTTTAGAGCGGGATGTTGTGGCCAAGGGCACCATCACATATTTTACGATCCCCCGATCGACATAGGTAGTCTGGATGGCAGGAAATACTTCCATGCTGAAATAGCGGCAGGTATGGCAGAGGAAATCCTCGAACACGACCAGTTCGATTTTGGCATTTTCAAATCCGATCGAAGGATACCCGTCCCCAATGATGACGACAGGCCTATCTTCGGAGACGGCCCTATAAATGCTTAAAGCTCCTACACAAACGCCGAAAGCGGCCAATGTGGAAAGGACGAGAAATTTTCTTCCCTTCATGAACGCATATATATACTTTCATGGGATTTCTATTAACAGGGGCGTTAAAAAGGTGACAATATGCGC
>CAYTXY010000155.1:0-4172 GCA_964441355.1 uncultured bacterium | reverse complement strand
GCTGAGACACTGACACGGGTCTTTGGGACTGCAGATTTTCTTAGGGCCGCTGCCGCAAGCGGCAAATAGAGCGGCTATCAGGAGAAAGATCATAGGTTTCATTCAGAACTCCTTAAAATGAATATCCCGCCTGGAGATGGAATTGGTTGTCCACATATTTGCGGCCGAATTCGCCATCCCAACGCCCAATGAGGGAGAGTCGATGAGAAAGCATATGCCCTGTCACCCTGAATCCGGGAGCGAACAACACACGGCTTTTCGGCCTGATGCCTGAGACGGTAAACTCGCAATCGATACCTGGAAATGAGGCGTTTAAATGGGAACCGCCAGGCCGCCACTCGCCCACAACCCCAAATTTAAAGGTCGGCTGAACTCGGGCATTCCAGGTGCAGAGCGACACCTCGAGAGCGCCTTCCAAGCGCCAGTACCGGGCGTTCGATTCCCCGATCTCTAGGCTAAGCGTTTCTGCCCCATGTTCCCGATACCCGTTCTCATGCAAGTATGAAAAATCGATGTATGTCGTTTCCGGTATGTAAGTGCCAGGCTGAGGATCCAATGCCAGAGTGGTGGATAGACCGATCGTCAATGCGCCACTAATGTCAACGCGATCAGCAGTAGCAGGGTCGAATTGGACATCGAAAAAAGACCCTGGATTAAAAAAGGTGGGACCTACCATCGGGTTTTAAAATCCATAATTTAGACGATTTCCTTTTCCATCTAATTTAAAAGAAATACCCTAGCATCCCCTGCACGGTATTGGATCTATAGCCCGACCCGAATTCTCCGTAGTAGCTGCCTCCAAAATAGATCTGCTCTTTGTTGAAAATGATCTCTCCGTAAGGGGCAACGAGATTTTGGGTATCGGTGAAGGAATTGACGGTAAATCCGGTCGGAGCGCCTACGATCGCAGCATTCACTTTGCCGATGTGGAAAGGCCTTTTAAAGACATAGGACGCCCCTTCGGTAAAGAGGAGGACCCAGTCTTCGCCTTGGACGGTTTGGTAAGCCTCTACGCCGGCCTCGGCGCGGAGCATCGAGGAATTGCGGCTCTTTTCCACCATGTCAAGGACGCCGGCGCCCCGTTCGGTAAAGCCTTCCTCGAAGTTGACAACCCACTGGCCGGTCGCGAAGAATTCCAGTCCGGCCCAACACCCGATCTCGATATCATAGCCAAGTCCCGCATAGGGCATCACTTGCCACCCGTGATGGTTGCTTGTGGCCTTTCCAAAAAAACCGGGAAAGAAGACATTCCGCTTCTCTAGATATTGCTCATAGCTGCCCCAAAGAGCGAATTCGAAATAGCCATGGTGAAATTGAGTCAGGGCAAATAGGCTTGCGGCAAAAAGATCGATCCGGTCCTTTCCGAGGTCCTCTCCTTGCCGGATCGCATCGCGGGCATACCCCACTCCGCCGCCGATTAAAGTCTCATTCAGGCCGAGATAGTCCGCCGCGAGAAAAAGGCCTCCCGCAGTAGAAGAAAAGGAGGGATTTTGATCTTTTGCTTTTTGGTGCGAAAACACCCCAAATCCATCGACCCAAAGGTCGACGGTATTGGCTTTTCTCTTTGGAGGGGCCAAGCAGGGCTCTCTCTGAGAAGACCTGTCTTCGTTTTCGATCGGTAGAGCCCTCTTTCTGAAGGGCGAACTTGTTTCAAGGAAGGCAATGTCAGGATTTTGGAAAGAAGGAGCCGGAGCAAATCGCTGCTTTGAGAAGCGCATAGCGAGAATTTTTTCGAATTCAAACAGCAGGTTGCTGGCAAAAAAAGTCGCGCCCGCGTTTCTCGCCGGAGAAATCGATTCCAGAGCGTCAGTCAAGGCGTCCCCTGAGAGCACCGAGAGTTTGTCCAATATGGCAGCGATCCCAGGCAGATTGGAGATCGAATTGAGATAATTGGCCAAGATCAGGTTGTTGCCCGTTAAAGACTGAGGAGGAATGAAGGGCGCGATGAGAACGAGTTGCACCAAGGTCGGATCGTAAACTACGCTAAAGATCATTCCTGATCTTAACCCCGGACCTGCTGCGTTGAGACTCGAAAAAGTGCCGCTGACGCTGCTGGCCGTTATGATTGTATAGGTCTGATTGGAATAGCTTCCCGCATCGACTATGACGTTGAGCGCTCCTGCAAGATTCGCTGCCCCTGTAGAGATGATTTGTGAAGCAGAGGTCGGATCGATTTCGATATCCACGTTCGAGCTGCTATTCAAAGTCAAACTACCCACCGTGATAGACCCGATCGAATTGCCTGGCTGAATAGTCCCGCCATTGTTCACGTTCACATTGCCGGCGACGCTGCCGGTCCCTTTTAAGATTGTGCCAGCGCCAACAGCCACGCCTCCGCCGAGAGACCCATTGACTATGAGAATGCCGCCACTAATGGTCGTTAAGCCAGATAACGTGTTCGTTCCAGCAAGAGTGAATGTTCCGCTGCCTACTTTGACTAGGGTGCCTGTTCCTTGAATCGAGCCGGCGAAGGTAGTGGAGGTATTATCCTCTCCCAGGTCGAGCTGGCCTGATCCTACATCCGCTACGCTGGCCAGGCTAGAGCTGCTCAGGGAGCCGATTATTTGTTGGGTATTATTGAGTTTGAGGGTGCCGTTGCCATTCAATATATGCTCGGATTCGAAGGCAAACACCCCAGCGAAACCGGCCCGGGCTTCCAAAGTATTGCCCCCATTGATCGTTGTGGGTCCGGTATTGTTAAGCCCATGTGCGACGGGGGCCATGATCGTCAAATCAATGCTTCCATCAAGAGTAAACCCTCCAGATCCAACCATATTGGTATTGAGCGTCTGACTGCCCGAGCCTGTCAGAGTGAGAGTGCCGCTTCCAAGATTGGTGACGAAAATAGTACCGCTAAGAGTAGGTATAGACTGATTAAAATTATTCAAATCCAGCTCTCCGCCGGTCCCTATTATAGGGCTATTGGGAGAAAAGGTATTCTGAGCGCCTGCCTGAAGGGTCCCATTGTTGATCGTCGTCGTGCCGTTGTAGGTGTTCGCCCCTCCGTACTGGACTGTTCTAGCGCCGGTCAAAGCAACGTTTCCGCCGCCCGACAACACTCCACCGAGGAGTAGTACCGATGGGAATGGGCCCGAATTGTTGAGCGACAAGTTACTCATAAAATCAATGTCATTCCCGATCCCGTACGTCCCAGCCACTGCTGATGCAGCCACGGTAATCCCATTGGTTGAGACGGCGGGAGAAAGCGTTAGCGAATTGCCAACGATCGAAAAAACGGCCGTCGTGGCGGTAAAGTTGATGCTGTCGAAGGGGTTGATCGCTAGATCGTTTGTCGTCGCCGGCTGCGTGCCACCGGTAAAAACGAGTATATCATTTGCAACAGGTACGCCGCCGCTCCAGTTGGGCCCATTGCTCCAGTTGCCATTGCCGCCTCCGCCCGTCCACGTATCCACCGCAGCCATTAGGGATGAGCCAATCAGGAAAAAAAATGCGAACCATCGGATTTTCAAAGGTCACCTTTGAAGTTGAAAAGAGCATGCTAACAGAATAAGAAATTATTTTTTAAGATAAGTTGTTCTTCGTCTGATCGAACTCGTACTGCCTTTCTTGCCGGAGCATCTCTTCGTCCTCTTCATTGAGCGGGAGGCGTTCTTTTGTCTCTTTTCCCTGATCGGGAGATTCGTCTTTGTTTTCTCTTCTCGTCATCGTCACTGTCGAGGAGGGCTTTTGGGGAGAGGGTGGCTGAGTCTCTTCGGGTTTTTGCTTTTCCAGAGGAGACCAATTGGGGACGCTTTTCTGCTGTGGAGCTGGGGCGCTAGGACTCGCGGGGCCGCTCGGCAGACCTTTTTCAGTCCCTCCTGTTTTCTGCCCCCCTGCTTTTTTAGGTTGAGTTGGCGTCCCTTTAGGTGAGGAGGGAGTCTTAGGGGGCTGTGAAGTTGGGGGAAGCCCCGGGGAGGCAGGCGGGGCAGGCTTTTGAGGTTGCGTTTGCAGGGTCTTCTCTAAACTCTTTTCGAGTTCTTTATTTTCAATCTCCCGTTCCTGAAGGGGAACGGTGGGCGGCTGCAGCTTCGCCCTCTCAGCCTCTAATTTGCGGCTTTTGAGCATATTGTAGTAGCCATTTCCCCATCCAATGAGAATTCCATTTTTGAAGACGAGCGGAGTCAGGTTCATCGGCATCATCCGGCTCTGCCCTAACACCACATTGCCTGTCA
>CAYTXY010000154.1:0-4216 GCA_964441355.1 uncultured bacterium | reverse complement strand
TAGCGCCTTGAATAATGCCGACCTTACTTTCCAGCCAGCCATCGACGAGAAAGGGGAGGCCCATCCTTTGACGAACGGCTCCTATGTCAGCTACATGCGCTCCCGCGATCGCACTTTACGGAAAAGCGCCTTCCAGAACCTCCATCATACCTACGAGGCCCACGCGAATACCCTCGCGGAGCTGATCCAGGGCCAAGTCCAAGGCCATTTCTATAACGCCAAAGCGAGGAACTACCAAAGCTGTATGGAAGCGGCTCTTTTCCCGCACGCCATCGACCTTTCAGTGTATGAAAATCTCATTGCCTCGGTGCGGCGGGCGCATCCGATCATGCACCGGTATGTGGCTCTCAGAAAGAAGCTGCTCGGCATCTCGGAGCTCCATTATTACGACCTGATGGCGCCGATCGTTGAAAATGTCGAGATGTCGATGAGCTACCCTGAGGCGGCCGCTACGGTCGTCGCCTCCGTCCAGCCATTGGGAGAGGATTACCAAAGCCATGTCAAAGCGGGGCTCACCGAGGACCGCTGGGTCGACGTTTACGAGACGCCGCGCAAGCGCTCTGGGGCTTATTCGAGCGGCTGCTACGACAGCATGCCCTATATTTTGATGAATTATCAGGGGACGCTGAATGACGTCCTCACCCTGGCTCACGAGGCAGGCCATAGCATGCACAGCCTTTTGAGCAGACGGACGCAGCCCTACATTTATTCCCAGTATCCGATCTTCGTTGCGGAGGTGGCTTCGACCTTCAATGAACAGCTTCTCCTCAAAGAGCTCAAGTCGAAGGCGCGCACGAAAAAAGAGCTGGCTTATCTCATCAATTATGAGATCGAAGGGATCCGGGGCACGATTTTCCGCCAGACTCTTTTTGCCGAATTCGAATGGCAAATCCACAAGTGGGCTGAGCAGGGGACGCCGCTGACGCCTGCTCTCTTGAAGGAGTATTACATCCAACTGAACCGCGATTACTACGGGCCTGATCTAGTCATCGACAAGGAACTCGAGATCGAATGGGCCCGCATCCCCCATTTTTATTACAATTTCTATGTGTATCAATACGCGACGGGACTGAGCGCCGCGCTGGCTCTTTTCGAAATATCGAAATCGCCGGAGGCAAGAAAGCGGTACCTGGAATTTCTCTCTTCCGGAGGGAGCCGCTACCCCGTAGATCTGCTAACTCGTGCGGGCGTCGACATGCGCTCCAGCGCTCCCATAGACGCTGCGATGAGCCGCTTTTCAACACTGCTCGACGAGTTGGAAGATTGTCTCGGGACCAAAAAGTGAAGATTGAAGTTGTTTGTGTATAATTCCTGTTTCGCTTAAGATCGGCTCCTATCCCTAAACGGGGGCTGCATGAATCAGAAGGCAAAAAGTTTTTTCGTCGTCCTCAATGACAAAGGGCTTCACACCCGCCCATCGACGGAACTCGTCAAGTGCGCTGCGAATTACACTTCAGCTATCCATCTATCGTACCGCGATTATATCGTGAATGCGAAATCGATCCTCGGCATCCTGATGCTGGCCGCCGAACGGGGCGCGAAGATCGCGATCGAAGCGATCGGCGACGACGCCAATGAAGCCGTCTCAGCAATCTTGATGCTGGCCAAGAACGGGTTCAATATCAATTACTAATTTATAATTCGACTTTGGGTTCCGAGGCTTTTTCTTCTATTTTCGTCAGCGTGATCATCGAGTCGTAATTGTCCACGAATTCCTTCAGGGAGGATGTGAGAGCCTCGAGGTCGACCATCTTGTCCGGGTTATACGCGACCTTAAATCCGTGGGCGCCGTAGAGGGCCCTTTCAAACCATTCCGCGACTGCAGCGCTTCCTCTTCTGAAGGGCATCGCGTGGGAGTGCTCGTAGCGAAAGAGGGCGACCTGATCTTTTAAATTCTTCAGATTCTGGCCATTCCATTCGATGATATTTTTAAAGATTTTCGCCATGTCATCCAGCATAGTTTCAATCAAAAATGGATCTTGATGAAGAATAGCAAAAACCGATTCGAATGTCATTGCATCCACCCGATCCTCTACAAAATCACGGTAGGCCCATGTCAAATATTCGGAAAGGTCCTGCATTTTGCCATTGAGCGAAAAGCGAACTGCAATGTGGATCCAAATCGATTTTTTATCCTCGGGATAATTTTTTCTCAGCATTGGGATGGCTCCAAGCAGTTTTAGGCGGAGATAGTCATTAGGAGATTTTTCCTTTAATTTCTGCATCGCTTCTTTATTATGTAGCAACGGGTCAATGGAATGGCCCGTTGGAATGACTTCAGAGAGTTCGTAAATTCTTTGAACGTCTTCCTGCGAGAAAGAGAATTGCTCCCAGTTTTTGATCTCTCCGGTCAAGATGGAATAGTCCATCACAGACGAGCAGGAGAATTGCTCCCAGTTTTTGGTTTCTCGGGTCAAGATGGAATAGTCCATTACAGAGTCCCTTTCTAGACATGGATCGAAATAGACCTGCGATTTCGTTTATTTAAAATTGTTTTTGAAATATTCCATAGTTTTTAGCTGTTTTGGGATCACAGCAAGGAGATGGTTATTGTATTCAGAAAAAGGGCCTGATAGGGGAGTAATCGCAAAGAGACGATAACCTTCCTTCCCATCTCGGCGAATTCCAAATCTTTCTGCGTAAACTGTTTTGTGACTCACCGCGATGTCGTGACGAGACGCCGCAAAAGAATCTAGAGTGCTAAAGAAAAGTTGGATCAAATCCTGGCTCTTGGCGATAGCGTTGCGAAAGGAGTCCGTGGCGTTGTTTACGATGGCATTCGATACATCTACAAACGCCTGCTGCTGGTCCCCATAACGATGGGGAGCTCTATCAAAAATATAAGTTGATATATTCTTTATTATAATTCGACTTTGGGTTCCGAGGCTTTTTCTTCTATTTTCGTCAGCGTGATCATGGTGTCGTAATTGTCGACGAATTCCTTCAGGGAGCATGTGAGAGCCTCGAGGTCGACTAACTTGTCGGGGTTGTACGCGACCTTTAGGCCATGACAGCCGTAGAGGGCTCCTTCAAACCATTCCGCGATCGCAGCGCTTCCTCTGCGGAAAGGCGCCGCGTGGGAAAACTCGTAGCGAAATAGGGCCACCTGGTCTTTTAAACTTTTAAGATTTTTCCCATCACATGCGATGACGTTTTTAAAGATTTTCGCCAAGTCATCCAACATGGTTTCTAATAGAAATGGATCTTGGTGAAGAATGGCAACGATGGAGCGGCCTGTCATGTGATCCACCGGATCCTCTACAAAATCACGGTTGGCCCATGTCAAATATTCAGACAGGTCGCGCATTTTGCCATTGATCGGAGAACGAACCGCAACGTGGATCCAGTCCGATTTTAGATAATCGGGATACATTCTTCTCAGCTTTTGGAGGGCTGTGAGAAGGGTTAAGCGGCGATAGTCGTTAGGAGATTTTTCCCTTAATTTCTGCATCGCCGTTATATTTTTCGTCAAGTGAGGGTATGGATGTTCCTCATCATCGGGAGTGGCTTCACAGAGCTTGTACAATTGTTCATAGTCTTCTTCCGAGTAGTTGATGTTTTGCCAACTGTTGACTTCCTGGGTCAAGATGGAATAGTCCATCATAGTCCTCCTTCCCAGAGATCGTTCAGAATAGACCTGCGATTTCGTTTGTTGAAAATCGAAAACATCATGCTCCATTCTTCGGAGCTGTTTTTGGATCACGGGAAGGAGACGATCATTATATTCAGAATAAGGACCGCCAAGAACAGTCGCAAAGAGGGGGCCAAAAAATTCCTTCCGATCCCGGCGAATTCCAAAAAGTTCCACGTCCGGTGTTTTGTGACTCACCGCGATGTTGTGACGAGACGCCGCAAAAGAATCTAGAGTTCTAAAGAAGAGTTGGATCAAATCCTGGCTCTGGGCGCTAGCGTTGCGAAATTGGCCCGCTGCGTTTTTCACAATGGCGTTCGACGCGTCGACGAAAGCCTGCTGCTGCCCCCCAAACCGGGTAGGATCTCTTGAAATCATATAAGTTGACATAACTCTCCAGCGCATGGTTGTTAATAATAAATATGCTTAATATTGTATCGTAATCTGTTTATTATTTAAATATTAAAATTAATTTATTATTTTATAAAAATTTTAATTGTCCTTAGAAAAAAATTTTACGGGGGTGTCGAACTTTTTCTTGACGAAAAGGGGGTGAAAAAGAAATCTTGATGTCTTTGGGTTTTT
>CAYTXY010000153.1:0-4257 GCA_964441355.1 uncultured bacterium | reverse complement strand
AACCGCGCCGCAAAAGCGAGGAGTCGCACTCTGTGCGACGCACGAGCAAGGCGCGCCCCTAGGGGTCCCCGACGATGCATCATCGTTGGGGAATGGGGGTAGGGAGCGCTTCTGCCGAGCACGCAGTTGCGAGGCAATCTATTCGCGCGACTGGTGCTCGAAGTCCCAATCCCGCCGCCTGGGCGTGCGGGGGTGCTGCGGACACTTGAAAAAGAGCGGGGGTGCGCTCTTTTTCAAGGGAAGCAGTATAGGGGTCCCCAAACGTCTCGTTTGGGGAAAGTCCGCAGAGCAGCCCGACCGTCTATTCTTTTTTATTTTTTGCGTCTTCTGTTCTCAGAGCATCAGCATCCAAGAAATTATTTTAGTAAAATATTTTTTTGTTGCGATGGTTATGGAAAAAATGTAAAACCAAAACTCGGGACCCTTTCATTGATGAACGATCTATGTTGAACTTCAGAAAGCTTAGGCAAGACTTCTCTTCGGCAATCTTGAAAGAAGGACGGCAGCTCTATGAAAAAAATAAAATCGTTGCCGCAAAGATCATCCGCCTCGATAACGAAGTCATAAGGTTCAGCAGCCGGATCCTCGGCAATTTCGAAAACACTTATGAGAGCGAAATCGAAGTAGACCGGTTCGAATCGCAAGCGGTCCATACGAACTGCGACTGCCCCAGCCGCTTCGACTGCCAGCATCTGGCCGCGCTCATTTTCTTTCTGGAAGACAAGATCGATTCCCTGCTCGTCGCCTATTCCAAAGAATCGGATATCGACAAGGCCGAAGACCTAGGGTCTGAAGAGAAAAAGGAGCTCATCGAGGCGATCAAAGAGGCCGAGACCAAAGAAGTGGTCAAGCAGGATGCCCGTTACCAAAAGCAGGTGCTGCAAGAATATGTCGCCTCGGCAGACCTTTTGTCTCATTCCCCATTCTTCCTCCCTCAAGAAGCCGGCTCGCTCGCCACCGCAGAGCTCGGCGTCATTTTCAACCCTCAATCTTTGAATCAGGGAGAAAAAAAGGGGAGGGTTGAATTCCAGTTGGCCCTCAGGCTGCCGACAAGGTCCAAACCTCTGCAGATTTCCCACTTGAAATCTTTTTTAGATGCCGTCCGTTATGAAGAGCCGCTCTTCGTTGCGGGGCGGCGCCTCTTTTTCTCTTTAAAAAGTTTCGACGAGATCGGAAGTTCGATTTTGCAACTCTTGCTGGCCCATGCGAGAACGGAAGCGGCCAAAGAAGAGCGGGCGCAAAGGATTGCGCAGCTCGATCCGGAAGTGTTCGGGCTCATGTTGGCCAAGACCCATGAAATTGCGATGCGGCTCTCGGGGCCGAGGGGCTTCAAAGATCTGGACGACGATATGCCTCAGCTCCCCTGCCTCTATTTGGGGACGTTGGAAACGCCGCTCCGCTACGCATTCAATCCGGTCGGACTTCGGTTCAACCTCGAATATATTGAGCCTCCCGCAGCAAAAATTCTTTTAAAACCCATGCTGGTCATCAAAGAGACGGTGCTCCATGCAGACGACGCGGTCCTTTTCGAGTGCGCATGTCCCGGCATGCTGTATCAAGACGCTTATTATCGGTTCGCCCCCCACATCAAACGGACCCATCTTTTGAATCTCAATTCGATCCGTGAGATGACGATTCCGGAAGCGCTCTTCGGCTCCTTTGTCGAAAACTCGCTGCCCGAGTTGAAGCGGTTTGCCGACGTCGCGAATCAGGAGATCATCGACCGTTTTGTGACGCTGCCCTTTGTCGGAAAATTAGGGGCTCGCTGCCACCTTTCCTATTTAGACGGGGAATTGGAAGCCTCGCTCTTTTTCTCATACGATGGACAGGAAGTGCCGGCGAGGTTCGAGAAATTGACCTTCGATGAGATTAAGACCTTTGTGCAGCCGCAAGGCGTCTTGGCTCGGAACCTCGTAGAAGAGCGGCAGCTTGTCGAAGAGCTCTTTCAAGACTTCGTATTCGATCCGGTCAACTCCACCTATCATGCGAAGACCGAAAAGAAGATCGTGGAATTCATGACTGGGGTCATCCCCCGGAATCAGCATCGAGTGCAATTCGAATGCCCTCAAAATCTCCTCGACCAATTCATTTACGACGAAACGAATTTCACTCTAAAGCTCGATGCGAGCGAAACGGTGGGATACTACGATATCGACCTAAAAGTGAATGGCGCGCTCAAGGGAGTGAAGCTTGACCTTCTCTGGGAATGCATCGCTTCGAAAAGGGCCTTTTTGGAATTGGATGCGAACCGATCGAGAGCGAAAGAAGCTTCCAAGATCTCCAAGATCCTGGTCCTTGATTTAGACAGGATCGGCAAGCTTGTCCAGATCTTCGATGAGCTGGGGATTAAAAAACTCGACGATAGCAAAGAGCAAAAGCCGCTTTGGAACTTGACGACGATCGACCCGAAAGTGTTTGCGAATCTCCCCGTAGATTTTTCCATGTCGAAAAAACTTCTCGAGATCCGCCTGCAAATGCTGGGCGAAAGTGCTCTTCTGCCCTCGACGATCCCGCAGGAATTGAAGGCCGATCTTCGGCCCTATCAAGTGGAAGGGATCCACTGGTTGGAGCGGCTCCGTCTGATGTTTTTGAACGGCATCTTGGCCGACGATATGGGCCTTGGCAAAACTTTGCAAGCGATTGCGGCCATTACGCAGCTCCACAATATTGACAATAAAGCCCGCTCCCTCATCGTCTGTCCAACGTCGCTTCTCTACAATTGGAAAGAGGAGATCCACAAGTTCAACCCCAAACTAAAGGCGATCGTCGTTGACGGAATTCCCACCCAGAGGAAAAAGCTTTTGGGCAAGATGTCCGATTTCGATGTGACGATCACTTCCTATACCTTGCTGCAAAAAGACATCGAGACCTATTGCCAGACGCCCTTCACCTACGCCATACTCGACGAGGCCCAGCATATCAAGAACCGCGGGACGCGCAACGCGAAATCGGTGAAGATGATCCAGGCTTCCCACCGGCTGATCTTGACGGGAACGCCGATCGAAAATTCTCTCGACGAGCTTTGGAGCCTCATGGACTTCCTGATGCCGGGATTCTTGAGCTCCTACGAGCGGTTCGTCGAAAAATATATCCGGGTGTCAGGCGCGCAGTTAGCGCAGAACATCGAATACTTAAGGAAAAAAGTCGGGCCTTTTATCCTCCGCCGCATGAAAACCGATGTGCTGCAAGATCTGCCGCCGGTCGACGAAATCGTCTATCACTGCCAGCTCTCCGATATGCAGCAGGACCTTTACAGGTCTTACGCCGCCTCGGCGCGCGACGAGCTGACCAAATTGGTCGCCCGCGACGGGTTCGACAAAGTGCAGATCCACGTCCTTGCCACTTTGACCCGCTTAAAGCAGATCTGCTGCCACCCAGCGATCTTTGCGAAAGAAAAGCCGGAAGTGGGCGATTCGGTCAAATACGACCTTTTGCTCGAACTTTTACAGACCTTGCTTGCGAGCGGGCATAAGACAGTGATCTTCAGCCAATATACTCGAATGCTCCAGATCATGCGCGAGGATTTCGAGCATAGGGGCATCTCGTTCAGCTATCTCGACGGTTCGACGAAGAACCGCTTAGAGATCGTGAAAGAGTTCAATGAAAATCCGAAGATCCCGGTCTTTCTCGTCTCGCTCAAAGCAGGCGGCACAGGACTCAATTTAGTCGGAGCAGACACGGTTATCCACTATGACATGTGGTGGAACCCGGCCATGGAAGCGCAGGCGACCGACAGAGTGCACCGGATCGGCCAGAAAAATTCGGTCTCTTCCTATAAATTGGTCACTTTGAACACCATCGAAGAAAAAATCGTCGAAATGCAGAAACGGAAAAAAGGATTGGTCAAGAAAGTCGTGAGCTGCGATGATGAAGCAATAGCAAAACTGACCTGGGAAGATGTCCTTGAGTTATTACAAACCTAATTGACTGCTATGAATAAATCGACATTAGACCGCGCCCTAGAGACCCTGCAGACTTTGCGAAAATTTGCGCTCAAAAAAGCAAGCCGCCTTTCCGGCATTTTTTCGAGCGATATCGGCATCGACCTCGGAACGGCGAATACCCTTGTTTACGTTCGCGGCAAAGGGATCGTGCTCGCCGAACCCTCTGTGGTCGCCGTCGATACATTGACGAATGAGGTTCTTGCCGTCGGGCATAAGGCCAAGGCGATGCTCGGCAAGACGCCTCGCAAGATCCACGCGGTGCGCCCCATGAAAGACGGGGTGATCGCCGATTTTGAAATCGCTGAAGGGATGT
>CAYTXY010000152.1:0-4275 GCA_964441355.1 uncultured bacterium | reverse complement strand
TCAACCCCCATCCCGACATCGCGGGAGGGACGGAGCTGGTCAACACCGATTATTACGGGGGCATCCCCATCACCTACGCGCGCAATAAATGGTCGTTTCGACTCAGAGGCTTCCATATATCGAGCCATTTGGGCGACGAATTTTTAATCAACCACCCAGGCTTCCATCGCGTCAACCCGAGCAATGAGGTGGTCGATTTTTTTGTGTCGTACCAAGCCAAAGACGCGATCCGGCTCTACGCAGGGCCGGCATTCATCGTCCATAGCGACCCCACGTTCAAGTGGAAACCCCTCTACATCGAATATGGGACGGAGGTCCGTTTCTTAGGCACGAAATTCGTCAAGCAAAGGCTCTATGGGACCCTGTATCTCACGCTCCATTTCCGCAACATGCAGGAACTCGACTGGAATTTCGACGGGACCTACCGCGGAGGGTACGAGTTCAGCAAACTGCAAGGGATCGGCCGCAAATTTCGCGCCTACATCGAATACCATCACGGCTACTCGTATGAGGGGCAGTTTTCGAAAATGCGCGACCACTACATGCAATACAACATCTCCTACGGGTTTTAAGAGCTCTCTTGCGTGAACGGCAGCTCGGCGCAATCTCGGCCCGCCCTTCAGGGCCGAGTCAAACGAGCTATCTGATGATTAGCGGCAAGGAACTTGCCGCCCCTTGCGGGAGGAGAATCTCCCTCCTCTCAGGAGGGAGTTCTTCAATCGGCAAACAACCACCGAGAAGAGCGAGAAAAATTTATGCGCGTTTCGCGCCTCGGATGATCTCGGTGGTTCTCGGTGTTTAATTTACCCTTTTAAGAAGAAAAGCCGTCTTCATAAATAGGGCCCCCTTTGCCGATGGGGAGTTTGTTTTCGAAAAATTTCCGGTAGATTTCGAGACCTTGCGCCGCCGTCTGGATCACGTAAAAACAGTTGGAGATCCACTCGGAGCCGGCGATCGTCCCCGTCTCAAGGTTGAGGCGGAAGCGGGAAGAGACTTTTCGCTGCCAATAATCGACGCTGCCGAAGAGGAGGATCGGGTTTGCGGGCGAAGAGCCCGTCTTGCGGCGCACCTCTTCTAAACAGTATTCGAAATCCATGCCGATGCCGCCAGGAAGAAAGATCGGCAGATCGAGATAGAACTCGGCTTGCCTCTCAACGAGCTGGTCGAGGCGGTAGGTCATCTTCGCGTCTAGGTAGGGATTTGCTCTCTGTTCATTGACGATCGAGCCATCGAAGCTTCGGAAATCGACGATGTTGGCGCAAGAGAGGAAGCCGAGCTCTTTGGCCACCCGGTTGCCCACTTCCATGGCTCCCGGGCCGCCTCCGGTAACGAGGGCGAGCGGCGTGCCGCGGCAAAGGAGCGGGTGCTCCATCCTGTCCCGCAGGGCGAGGAGCCCGGAGAGAAGAGCGCGAAGCTCCCCCTCGAAATTCCCCTCTTGAAGGTTCGACCCGTAAACTCCGAGGAAGGTCGCTTTGCGGAACGTCTCGACGAGAGGGACCGGGACAAAGAGGCCGGCGTCTTTTTCAGGTCTCAGGACAAATTGAAGGAGGACTTTTTTCTCGGGCTCAGCCCAAAAGACGGGGATGCCGAATTTGGCCAGATCGAGAAGGACGGCCCGGTCTTCATGGGAGAAAAATCCATCGTGGGAGAGGGAGGGATACTGAAAATAGATCCTTTTGAGACAGAGGGCGACAAGATCGTTGAGCAGCATCCGCTTCAAAAGGGGCGTCGGGAAATGGCGCGAGAGGAGGATCCCCTGTGAGGTGATGGTGCCGTTTTCGATCGCTTTGAGAAAGGGATACTGCGGTTGGTTTTCGACGTATTTTTCAGCGAGGAGCGCTTGGCGGGCCGGATGGGAGAGTCCTGGGAACTCTGTTTTAAGGCTTTTACGAACGATCCAATCCTCTTCCTTCAAGGCGAGCATCTGGGTCCCTTTGACGACGAAAACCGAGGCGAGAAGCGTGGATGGGCCGGGAGCCGTGGCAAAAGCGTTGAAGACGCTTTGCGGATCTTCGAGCGCGGCGATGAGTTGGTCGCGGTCTGAGAAGAAGATATGCTCGCGGGTCGGCTCGAGGGTGTAGAATTCGAGGGGGATGTCGTCGATGATCTGATGGCTGCTCCCGTAGAGCTCATAGATATCTCCCGACTCATTCGTATCGGGCTGCAGCACGCAAGCGGACGCATGATGGTACCCTTGGGGAAGAAGGTCGCCCACCACGCGGGCATAGACAGTGCGGATATGAAGGGGCGCCGTCCTGACGAGAAGGATCTTGTCTTCGTAGACGACGCGCGGCACGCCTGCTTCCCAATGATGGTGGAGATGGAGGAGCTGGCGTGTGTGGGATAAGTTTTTAGCGAGCGCTTTGGCAAGCGTCGGCAAAAATCCGTACACACTCGGCTCATAGTCAATGATCCCGTCTTTGAGCGTAAGGAAGGCGACCGTGCGGCCGCCCATTTTTTCTAAGATCAGGTCCTTGCCGCCCTCTTGGTCTCCGAGAGAAAGAAGGGGGCGCCCTTTGCGGTCTGTACGGTGAGACATCCGGAGAAGATAGTCGGGATCGCGCACCCGCCTTCTCTCATCTGCGGCAAAGAGTTTTCCGAGAAAAATGCCAGGAGAGAGAAATTCGAGCATTTGAGCCGCAAGATCGCCATAGGCGATCAGCTCGACTTTGACCTCGGCTCTGCAATGTTTGCGGTCCAGGTGGATCTCGCGGCTGATCCCCTCGAGACCGATTTGGGCAAGGGTGCTTTTCATGTTGAAAAAAACAAGGCTCGGATCGATCTCGTAGCCCACAAAGCCAGGAAAAATATCCCAGATGGCCACCGTGGCAAACCGCCTCTTTTCATCGAGGCGCTCTAGATGGGTAATGGCTCCATCCGGAGTGATCAGGTCGGAGTAGTGGGGAGTCAGGTAGCTTATCATTTTTTTTACCTATACCATAAGGAGGAATAATTCCTTGACTTGAGACCCTACCATCGGAAATAAGGTGTTTTTGAGGGCGTTAGCAATTTAATCGCTGACATCTCAAGGATCTTTTCGGGACTTTTAGCGCTTTGCTCCTTGAAAATATCGCGGGGAATATTCCCCGCGTCGGACATCGCAAAAATTCCTCGAAAATATCTCTTGATCTGCAGAGCGCTAAATTGCTAACACCCTCTTTGGAACAGGGAGATCCGCATGATCAAAAACGGGCAGAAAGTAAGCTTAGAGTATACCGTATTTCTAGAAGATGGAACACAGATCGACACCAATGTCGGAGAAGATCTCTTAGTCTTCGTATTGGGGGAGCATAAAGTGTTTCCAGCTCTGGAGCAGGCGCTCATGGGTTTAAAGGTAGGGGACAGCCACCAAATCCTCTTGCCTCCGGAAGATGCTTACGGACCCGTCGTTCCCGATGCGTTCCGCGAGGTCGATCTCGAAGCGGTTCCCGCATCTTACCGCTTTGAGGGAGCCGTCCTCGGCGTCCAAGATCCCCAGGGAGGGGTTTTCCCGATCCGGGTCCACAAAATCAAAGACAAAAAAATCGTTCTCGACTTCAACCATCCGCTCGCAGGCCGGTCGCTCCGTTTCGAGGTCAAAGTCGTCCGCGTTGAGTGACCTTAAGAGCAATCTCTAGGGAGTATATCGCAAAGATTTTACACAGGAAAAAAATAGGATCCATTAAATAAGATCTACTGCGATCGAGTCGTAAAAAAGGGCGCCTCTTTCCGTCAGATGGATGAGGCTGCCCTCGCGAGCCAAGCTCCCAGCATCGGTCCATTTGTCCAAGGCGGCTTGCGTCTCAGACGGCAGCGGTGAAAAGTCCTCGAGGTTTAGGGGTGAGAATAACCTGAGCCGGACTGCGAGGAGTTCTTTGAGATCGGCGGGAGAGGGGAGCCGTTCGCGGAAATCGACGGGGGACTCTCCTCCTTTAAGGAGCCTCGCATAGCGCTGCAGGTTGGCGATATTGCGAAAGCGCTCCCCTTCCCAGTAGCTGAACGCCGAGGGGCCGTAGCCCAGGAAAGGACGAGCGGTCCAGTAGCCGTTGTTATGGCGCGACTCGGCCCCGCTTTTGGCAAACGCCGAAATCTCATACCGTTTTAAACCCATCTTTTCTAAGGCGGCAATGCCGAGAGTCAACAGCCTGCAGCTTGTTTCGGGCGCTGGAAGCGTGAGCGCCCTCCGCCTTTTATAAAAGGACGTGTGGGGCTCGATCGTTAAGTTGTAAAGGGAGAGATGGGTGATCGGAAGGGAGCCGATTTGATCCAAGGTATATTGCCAGCTCGCCTCGGTCT
>CAYTXY010000151.1:0-4282 GCA_964441355.1 uncultured bacterium | reverse complement strand
ATCCGCCACAATAAGATCGAGCCTGAACTCTGGAACAGCTATGTCGAGTCGATACAGGCTCAGCAGGCGATCCACGCAGATCCCTCTCTCGTGCTGAACCACAACTAATTTTTTTCCTTTCCTTTAGGCAAAATCCCTGAGGTCTCAATAATCTCAGGGTTTTTTTTCGCTTGCGTTTTAAGACGATCAGAGTATGATGTCAGGTTGGAAAGTTAAACAGCTATCCAATTAGAAACATTAAGAACTTTTCTGAGGACAAACTGATGTCGCAACCCGCAACGAAAGAATTTGGGAAGTGGCGCTCTCTTCTCTGGCCCATCCACGGTTTCGAGCTGAAGAAGTTTCTGCCCATGTTCTTTCTATTTTTCTTTATCAACTTCAACTACACAATCTTAAGAGACACGAAAGACACGCTGATCGTAACGGCCACCGGCGCTGAGACGATCCCCTTCTTGAAATTCTGGGGAGTCGTGCCAGGCGCGATCATTTTCATGCTCATTTTCACTAAGCTGAGCAATATAGTGAAGCGCGAACACCTCTTCATGGGCCTGATGGCCACCTTCGGTGTGTTTTTCGGCCTTTACGCCCTCGTCCTTTATCCGAACCGGGAGGCTATTTCCCCGATCGCCATGACGAACTGGATGTACGACCATTTCCCGCAAGGATTGCGCGGATTGATCGGAATGATCCGATACTGGCCCTCCTCGCTCTTCTACATCATGGCCGAATTGTGGGGCTCCGCTGCCATATCCCTCCTTTTCTGGGGATTTGCAAACCAGATCACCAAAGTCGCTGAATCGAAGCGCTTCTACGCCCTTTTTGGGATCGGCGCCAACATCGCGATGTTCCCCTCGGGCATGCTCATCAAAAAATTTGCTAACATCAAAGATACCCTCGCAGCCGGAGTGGATCCATGGGGCGTCACGCTTCTCTATACGATGAGCGCCGTCATGGTCGCTTGCGCCGCCGCGATCGCGATCTACTGGTGGATCAATAAAGAAGTTTTAACGGATGCCCGTTTCTACGATCCGAACGAGATCAAAAAAGACAAGAAATCGAAGCCGAAAATGTCGATCAAGGAGAGCATGCTCTACCTTTTGAAATCCCCCTATCTCGGCTGCATTGCGATGCTCGTGATCGGGTACGGGATGTCGATCAACCTCGTCGAAGTGACCTGGAAAAAACAGTTGAACATGCAATATCCTAACCCGAACGACTATCAGAACTTCATGGGAGGTTTCTCGATGGTTACCGGGGCTTTGACCATTTTCATGATGATGTTCGTCGGCGGCAACGTGATCAGGAAGCTCGGTTGGGGCGTTGGAGCTCTTTTTACTCCAATTGTCCTGACAATCACAGGGCTTGCGTTCTTCACCTTCGTCATTTTCAACGAACAACTCGGCGGATTCATCGCCATGTTCGGAACCTCGCCTCTCATGCTGGCTGTCATATTCGGTATGATCCAAAACGTGATGTCGAAGGCGACCAAGTATTCGATGTTCGACCCCACCAAAGAGATGGCCTATATCCCTCTTGACTCCGAAGTGAAACTCAAGGGAAAGGCCGCGATCGACGTCGTCGGGGCTCGCCTCGGCAAATCTGGCGGATCGCTCGTGCAGCAGGGCTTGCTGATCTTGTTCAATGCCGCGAGCATCGTTCAGGTGGCGCCTTATATCGCCCTGATTCTCGTACTTGTATTAGCTGGGTGGATCGTCGCTGTGCGTGCCTTGAACCGACGCTTTACCGCTCTTTCAGCTGAGAAGGAGAAAGAGGCTGCGGCTGAAAAAGCAGCTCCTGCGATGGAGGCCCGCGGAAAAGCGGAAGCCGTCACTACCCACCGTTAACAAGGGGTCCCCAAACTCGCATCGACTTTGGGGAAAAACAGCGGAAGCCGTTACTACCCACCGTTAACAAGGGGGTCCTCAAAGTCGCATCGACTTTGGGGAGAAAAGTGCGAAAGGCCTGGCCAAAAGCCAGGCCTTTTTTTTCAATTGACCCTATTTTCGAAAATAACAGGATGGACAGGATACAAAAAGGAACGGACTCAAAAGAGGCTTCGCCATCCAGGCCATTTTGACGGAAAAGAGGAAAGAAATTTTCCCTTTTTACCTCCATTTCCCAAAGATGAAATGTCCTAAATTCCCTATCCTGTCCATCCTGCCATCCTGTTATTTCTTCCCTTAATCCTGTATAAAATCTTGAACGCCAGGCCTTTTTTTATGCTCGGCCGGCTAGGCCGACTCTCTTGTAGTGGAGAAGGGTGGCGCGGCGAAGCGGCACGTTCAGGCAATTGGAGCGAAACCGGATGACCCTTTCTTCGTCGCATTGATACCAGGTTCCGTCCCTTTTCAAATAGGCGATGTAATGCTCCCCAATCTCGCTATCGGGCCGAAGTTCGACGAAAGCGTCGAGCTCGTAAGAGCCCCCCTCGGTGGAGGCAAAGTAGTGGCCCTTTAGAGAGCAAGGGGCGCCTGTGAGTCCAACGAGGACCTCCGGAGGGCTTTCGCATATTTTTTTTTGGAATGCCTCTTCGACATTCTGAACCGAATGGCAGAGGACATGCCATTCCGGATGGAGGACCACCGGGTGGATCTCTCCCGGCAACTCAAAAGGGCAATGGTGAAACATCGCCTTCATCCATCCGCGCAAAATCTCATAAAGAATCGGCTTCCCTTCAAAGAAATGAGGAGAAAGTTTCCGAATCAAACAACGGATGAGTTCCGCGCTATCGGCAGACGATACGGGACGGTTTTCCTCTTGATCTGTGCAGTACTGATCGGCAAACTCCCGAAGCGGCTGAAAACTTCTCGGGATCAAAGAAAAAAGATCCCAGGACCCGGGCAAAAAGAGAAGGAACTGGACAAGGGCGCTCATCCAGTTGAAAGGTTCGAAGCGGTGCAAACCGATGGGAATCCGTTTCGTCGAGGCACGGTTTGAGGGAGGAGGAAGGCGCCGCTTGGCTGGCGTCAATTGAATCCGCTCCTCCCTCTTTTTTTTAGGGAAGCGGAGCGACGAGAGGAAGCCGATCACAACCCTCGGAGCTGTCGCCGAAGGGAAAAGTGCTCCGGTTTTTCCCTCCATCGCTGCCGCGATCTGCTGCTGCACTAACGTCTTAATCTTCGAATCGGTGGGCTTTTTAATCTGGCGAAACCGCCAATCCCTCTCTTCTTCCGGGAAAGCGTTCGACAACCCTAAGATCGACTGGACCGTGAGATCGGCCGGCATTTAAAAAATCCTTATAGTTGAAGTTAAGGGAATTTAAAGGTACGTCAAATTAATGGCAATTTTTTTTATGACCCCGCCCTTGAAAAGATCTGGAGGGTGGATTAACATCCATGGTCATGTTCAAATACGACCTCAAACGGATCCGCAATTTTTCCATCATTGCCCACATCGACCATGGCAAGTCGACGCTTGCCGACCGCCTGCTGGAGCTCACCCACACGGTAGAAGCCCGCGACATGCAGGCGCAATATCTCGACAACATGGACCTCGAGAGGGAACGAGGCATCACCATCAAAGCCCGCCCGGTCTCCATGCTCTACAAGGCAAACGATGGTGAAGTTTACCAAATCAACTTGATCGACACTCCCGGCCATGTCGATTTCGCCTATGAAGTGTCCCGCTCGCTCGCCGCCTGCGAAGGGGCGCTTCTCGTCGTCGACGCCGTTCAAGGAGTGCAAGCCCAAACCCTGGCTAATGTCCATCTAGCGGTTGTTCGCAATCTCGAAATCCTGCCGGTCATCAACAAGATCGATCTTCCCGCTGCCAATCCCGACGAAGTGAAAAAGCAGATCGAATCGGTCATCGGCATCGACGCTCAAAACAGCCTCCTGATCTCCGCTAAAACCGGCCTCGGCGTCCCCGCGGTCCTGGAGAGGATATTGACCGATATCCCCGCTCCCGTCCCGCCTGCCGATACACTGCTTCGGGCCCTCGTGTTCGATTCCCATTACGACCCCTACCGCGGGGTCATGGTCTACATCCGCGTCATGAGCGGAGAAATCTCGAAAAAATCGCTCATCCGCTTTTTTTCGAACCAAAAAACATTCGAAGTGCTTGAGGTCGGCAAATTCGCGCCGAACGAAACACCTGTCGATATCCTCCGTCCAGGCGAGGTGGGGTATTTCGTCGCCAACATCAAAAACACGGCTGACGTAAAAATCGGGGACACGGTGACGCTCCATAAATTTCCGGCGCCTTCCCCTCTGCCCGGTTTCAAATTGATCGCTCCCGTTGTCTTTGCGGGCATCTATCCCGTCGACACTTCCGATTTCGAGGC
>CAYTXY010000150.1:0-4318 GCA_964441355.1 uncultured bacterium | reverse complement strand
CGCGCCTTGCTCGTGCGTCGCACAGAGTGCGACTCCTCGCTTTTGCGGCGCGGTTGCTCCTTGTCCGAACCCGCCATTGACTGCGCTCAGCCCGAGACCGATTAGCGGGAACCCGCGTCCGGCAAAGAGAAATCGCGCCGTCAAAAACGGCGGAGCTGACCTACTCCGCACAAAAAAGGTCAAACCCCTGACCTTTTTTGTGATTCCGCAGGGTCGCGGAGCCGTAGGCGCGATAGGGAGTGCATCTAAAAAGCCGCCACGAAGTTGGCGGCAATCTATTCGCGCGACTGGTTATCGAAGCCGGAATCGGTCACCTGGGCGTGCGGGGCTGCGGAAACGAGGAAAAAGGCTCTTGAATGAGCCTTTTTCTCGCGGAGCAGATGAGCGAAGCGAATACGCCCGATTGGACGAGCGAGAGCTCGCCTGAGGGGGAGCAAAAGGGCCCCCTTTAGGGGAAATTTGCGTAGCAGCCCGACCATCTACTCTTCATTACTTTTTTTTAAAACGTAAGTTCTGTCATACCTTGTCAGAAAAATGGAAAAGAACCTATAATATAGGCCTTTAGAGCGCGGGTGTAGCTCAGTGGTAGAGCATCACGTTGCCAACGTGAGGGTCGTGAGTTCGAGCCTCATCACCCGCTTTCATGAACATTTATCAGAGAATTTCGTGTCCAATACAACCAGCAACGAGCCGAGAGAATTCCAAAATGACCAAGTCCTCGTGGGTCTTTCGCATAAACCGGCCTGCCTCATCGAAATGAAGGTAAGGGCCTCTAGGCCCCTGATCCAAACGGCTAGAAAGAACGCGGCCAAAGCCGTCGGGAAGGAGGCTGTCATCCCAGGATTTAGAAAAGGACGCGCCCCCGATGAGATGATCCTGAAAAAATATCCGAAAGAAGTGGAGAAAGAGACCCATAATCAGTTAGCTGACGTCGCTTTCGCCGAGGCCCAGAAACTCGCCAAGGTCCCCCTTCGGAGTAATACGGCAAGAGTCGCGGTCGATTTGCAGAAAATGGACGAGGAATCGGCGGATCTCGTTTTCACATTCGAAACGGAGCCCGTCGTCCCGGTCATCGACCCGAAGCGATTCGAGCCGAAACCTGTGGAGCGGCCGCCCCTGGGAGACAAAGAAATCGACGAGGCGATTCGGCAGATGCAATTCTTTTTCGCTCAATGGAAATCCATCACGGACAGGCCCATTCAAGAGAAAGATTACATCATGATCGACCTCGACACGGTCGATGGCGAAAAGACCCAAAGGGTCTTCAATCAAGTCCGCTTCGAGGTCTCCAAGGAACGGATGGCGCAGTGGATGCAAAGTATCGTGATCGGAGCGAAAGTGGGCGATGTCGTGGAAGGGTTGAGCGAACCGGATGCCGACGCCTCCGAGGAAGAAAAAAAGCAATTTACTCCTAAAAAGGTGAAGATCACGATCTTGAAGCTGGAAGAGGCCTCTCTTCCCGAGCTGAACGATGAATTTGCCAAAAAAGTGGGGGCTCGGGACGTGCCCCACATGCGTGAATCAGTGGCCGACATGCTGAACCGCCAAGCGGATGAAAGAGCGCGGGATGCCCTCCGGGAACAAGTGAACGAGTTTATGCTCCAGCAATACCCATTCGATATCCCCTTCTCGCTCATCCGCACCGAGATGGAACATCGGCTGCGGCAGCTGATGCAAAATCCCAATTTCAAGCGGGATTGGGACCAGATGTCTCAAGACGAAAAGAAAGCTTTCAATGCTAAGCTGGCTACGGAATCGACCCATGCCGTGGGGCTATTCTATCTCTCCCGGCAAGTGGTGAGGAGCGCGAACATAGGCATCACGCAAGGCCAAGTCCAGGACGAGGCGATCACCACGCTGCGGGCCCATGGCGTGCAGCAGAAAATCTCTCCGG
This sequence comes from uncultured bacterium, assembly GCA_964441355.1. Classification (GTDB taxonomy): domain Bacteria; phylum Chlamydiota; class Chlamydiia; order Chlamydiales; family SM23-39; genus CAIPFQ01. The sequence continues at coordinate 2,424 of CAYTXY010000150.1, read as the reverse complement.
ATCAAATCCCTAAAGAAGTCTATGCGCTGGCATTGTCCAAAGTCATTTTGGCAAGGGCTCAAGATTACATCATCCAAATGCAAAAGACTTGACCGGCGAGAGAGGCCAAGTTATATACTGGATGAAAGAAGGAGACGAGAACTATGTCCTTAACCCCCTATGTGATCGAAGATACTGGACGCGGCGAGCGGTCCATGGACATTTACTCACGGCTCCTGAAAGACCGTATTATTTTCATCGGCACCGAGATCGGGGATCAGGTGGCAAACGTGGTTGTGGCCCAGCTCCTATTCCTTAAAATGGAAGACCCTAAAAAGGATATCAACCTCTACATCAACTCAGGCGGAGGCCTCATTACTTCAGGGCTTGCGATTCTCGATACCATGCAATTTTTGGGCTGCGACATCAATACCTACTGCATCGGCCAAGCCGTAGCGATGGCGGCCTTGCTGCTGGCCGCGGGGACCAAGGGCAAACGATTCGCCCTCCCCCACAGCCGCGTCATGCTCCACCAACCTTATGGCGGGGTTGGCGGCACCTCCGAAGATATCGCGCTCCAGGCCAAAGAGATCCTCGAGCTGAAGAAAATCACCACTTCCTTGATGTCCCGTTTTACTGGCCAGCCCCTAGAAAAGATCTACGAAGACTCAGAAAGGGATTTTTACATGGATCCTGAAGCCGCTCACCGCTATGGGATCATCGACCAGATCGCCAAGCCACAAACTTTGGCGGGCGGCGGGACGGAAAAACAGACACCAGAACTCCATACGACGGCCCCATGACCAAAAAACCTCCCGAATTAGCCACTTGTTCTTTTTGCGGCAGGACCGAAGACCTCGTCGAAAAGCTGATTTCCGGGCCCAATGCCTACATCTGCGATAAGTGCGTGGGGCTCTGCCAGGACATCATCCAAAAAAAACCGGTCAGCTATGAGATGAAGCTTCTTAAGCCGAAGGAGATCAAAACCCATCTCGATGAATATATCATCGGCCAGGAAAACGCGAAAAGGACGATCTCCGTCGCGGTCTACAACCATTACAAAAGGATCCGGTCTCTGGCCAAACAACCCGAAGTGGAATACAGCAAGTCGAATGTCCTTTTGATTGGGCCTACCGGCTCTGGCAAAACCCTCATTGCCAGGACATTGGCGCTAATCCTCGATGTCCCCTTCGCTATTTCCGATGCCACTACGCTCACCGAAGCCGGCTACGTCGGCGAAGATGTCGAAAACATCATCCTCCGTCTTTTGCAATCGGCCGATTACGATGTCGCAAAAGCCGAGCACGGAATCATTTATGTCGATGAAATCGATAAGATCCGCAAAACGACCTCAAACGTCTCGATCACGCGCGACGTATCGGGAGAAGGGGTTCAGCAGGCTCTTTTGAAGATCGTAGAAGGAACGGTGGCCAACGTCCCACCCAAGGGCGGACGGAAGCATCCGAATCAAGAATACATCAAAGTCAACACGCAAAACATCCTCTTTATCGTCGGCGGCGCCTTCGTCCATCTCGACAAGATCATCGCCAAGCGCCTGGGGAAGAGTACGATTGGTTTCGAGGCCGGCGCGAAAGGAAGCGTCGCTACCCACGAAACCAATTATCTCTTATCGAAAGTCGAGCCTGAGGATCTGATCTCTTTCGGCATGATTCCCGAGTTCGTTGGACGTTTTAACAGCATCGCGAACTGCAACGAATTGACGATCGAGGATCTCGTAGAGATCTTGACGAAGCCGAAAAACGCCATCATCAAGCAATACGCCGCCCTCTTCGCGGAAGAGAACGTGAAGCTCGAGTTCAGTGAAGAAGCGCTCAAGGCCATGGCCCGGAAGGCCAAAGAAACCGGGACAGGCGCCCGGGCATTGCGGATGATCGCGGAGAGCACCCTTCGCGACCTGATGTTCGAGGTTCCCTCCGATCCATCGATCAAAGAGATCCGCGTAGAAAAAGAGAGCATCGCGGAAGGCAAACCTCCAAAAATCGTCCGCGACCAGTCTGCCTAACGACCTGTGAATAAAAATTAGAAAATAACAGGACGGCAGGATTGGCAGGATAAAGAATAGAACTTACTCCATAAGGCATCGGCACCCAGACCATTTTGACCGACGAGCACTTTCCCTTTTACTTACAATTACCAAGGATGCAATGTCCTAAATTACCTATCCTGTCCATCCTGCCATCCTGTTATTTTTTTCTCTTAATCCTTAAATCTTTTAGGTACTTCCCTAGCCAAAAACAAAACTGTGAATATACCGCTCGTGATTGAAAAATCGGTTCTGGCGGCGTCGGACAGCCACTGAATTTGTGTCCCACCTGCATCGCTAAACTTTTTAAGTTTAGCTGCTTCGGTGCCGGCTTTCGCCTGGCACGAATTCAGGGCTGCTTCCCTTGAAAAAGCTCGAACCCCCGAGCTTTTTCAAGTGTC
>CAYTXY010000149.1:0-4334 GCA_964441355.1 uncultured bacterium | reverse complement strand
ACCCTAACATTCTAAAGGAACCGGCTATTTAGAGCGACTCTAAGTAATGGAGAGTATACCGAAAATTTTATACAGGATTAAGAGAAAAAATAACAGGATGGCAGGATGGGCAGGATAAGGAATAGGGACTTGCGTTCGGACCTTTCAGGAAAAGTGATCGATTGTATATCGAAGTAATTCGAGAACTTAGAGTGGTGTTACCACTTAGACCATTTTGACCGAGGAGAGGATGAATGTACCTATCCTGTTCATCCTGCCATCCTGTTATTTTTTCTCTACGTAGTAGAAAGTGTTTCTTACCGGGTGCGGATCATTTTCATCCGCGTGCACTCGCCGGCCAGATAGTTGCATTCTCCGAGGAGTAAAAGGAGGTTGTTTCTGTCTGCCACGAGAACTTCGGGGTCGGCCTTCCGGTTCACGTCGGAGCGAAGCTTCGCCCATGCCCTGTCCGCCTTCTTCTGGAGATCCCGATAGACATCCCAGTGAGCCTTCCGGTTTTTAGCAAAAGAAAGCGTTGGAGAATCCATCCCTTTCACTTTACGCGTCCGCTTCCTGCGTACGGTTTTGCGTTTGCGTGCTGGCCTGCGGGTTGCCTTTCGAGTTTTGCGTTTCCGGCTCTTGCGCTTGACCATCGAAATCCTCCTGAGATCGTTACTTTCACTATATAGGGAAATTTTATTTTATGCAAAATAACTTCTAAAAGTTATAAGTTCTTCTTATTTAAAACGTTTAATTCTTTTGCCAAGTTCTGGCCTCGCAATTTCAACTCGTCCAATTCAACCCGATCCATCTGAATTTGAGCCAAAAGCATGCTGTATTGGGGGTCGCTGGAGGGCAGATCGTTTACGAACGATTGCATCATCTGGATCCGTTTATCCAAAAGGACTTGGCTTCCCCCATTGACTTCCAGCTCTTTCCTAATTAATTCCGCCCCTGAATGAGCTTCTTCGATAAAGGATCTTTGGACGGCTGGGTTGGAATAATCGGGAGTCTCTGGTTTTTTAAATAGGGGATTGTCCATAAGCCCTTTGAATTTGGAAGTAGGCTGCTCTAAATTGATTATAATACAAATTAATATAATTAATAATATTAATTCGTAATATTCTTTGGCTCAGTCGGTTGGGTGAATAATCTTTTTTGTGGTGAGAAATATTTCGTATGAGGTAGCATCTCCTGTTCTGAAACTCTCTCTAACAACCAAAACCCAAAAATGGAGGTTATTATGCGTAAAACACTGATGGTCGTATCACTGACAGCTTTGGTCGCAACTGCAGCATTCGCTGCCCCGAGAAATTCGGAAGTTCCTGCCATTGATTCTTCTGAAAGGGAAGTCGTTGTCAATACAAGCGATGACCAAGGTACAGTTTCTGATTTCACGAAGCCGGTGGATGAGAAATCCCAGGGTTTCGGACACAGCAAGAAAGCTAAGAGATAATCTCATCTTTTTCGCTTCCCCCCGGTCAAGGGGGGTTCTTTATTATTCAACGATGCCGTAGAATACCATGAGTACTTCTCTAATACCAAAACCCAACGTGGAGTTTATTATGCGTAAAGCACTCATGATCGTTTCTCTGTCAACTTTTGCCGCAATCGCAGCATTTGCCGCGCCAAGAAATTCAGACGTTCCTGTACCTACTCCAACGAACGATGAAGTTGTCATCCTTCCGATCGACGATCAAGCTTCCGATTCCGCCCAAAAAGTACGCTCTCTCAATCACGCGGGCACAGATTGCGGATGCGACAAGCCGAAAAAAAACAAAAACTAATCTAAACGGAGTTTATTATGCGTAAAGCACTCATGATCGTTTCTCTGACAGCTTTTGCCGCAGCCGCAGCATTTGCCGCGCCGAGAAATTCGGACGTTCCTGCAACTACGAACGATGAGGTTGCTGCCCTTCCGATTGACGACCAAGCTTCCGATTCCGCTAAAACAGTGGATGACAAGGATTGCGGTTGCAATAAGGGGAAAAAAGGCCGAAAGTAACTGGATCTTCCCCCCCTCGCTCGAGGGGGGGATCGCCAAATTTAAGACCAGACCAGATTCGACGAGGACTGGTACTCGGTAACGCGTGTCTCGAAGAAGTTTTTTTCCTTTCCAAGATCGATCGTTTCGCTCATCCAAGGGAAAGGATTTTTCGATTTATAGGATGCTTTTAAGCCGATCCTCTCGAACCGCCTGTCGGCGATATATTGGACGTAATCCCGGAACATCGGGGCAGTCAGCCCCAAGATGCCTCGCGGCAGGCAATCTTCCGCGTAGAGGATTTCGAGTTCGACCGCTTGTTTGATCTTTTCCACAACATGTTTTTGGAATTCGGGAGTCCATAGATCGGGCCTCTCTTCCTTGATCCCATTGATCAAATCGATGCCGAAATTCAGGTGCACCGTCTCATCGCGCAGGATATATTGGAACTGCTCCCCGATCCCCACCATTTTGTTCTGCCGCAAAAAGGAGAGGATCATGGCAAAACCGCTATAGAAGAAAATCCCCTCCATGATGATGTAAAACCCGATCAGGTTTTCGAGGAATTTTTGGGCCCCCTCGAAGGAGGAGGTCGTAAAGTTTGGATTCAGGACGTCTTCTGTGAGTTTCATCTCGAACCGGTCTTTGTCATGGATCGAGTTGATCTCATTGTACATATTGAAGACTTCGCCATGGTTGAGAGTCAGCGATTCCACGATGTACAGAAAAGCGTGCGTATGGATCGCCTCTTCGAACCCTTGCCTTAGCAAGTACTGGCGCGCCTCCGGATTGGTGACGTGTCGGAAGATCGCCAGGACAATGTTATTGCCAACCAAACTTTCAGCGGTGGAAAAAAAGCCGAGGTTGCGCATGATCACTCGCCGCTCGTCCTCATTGAGCTTATCCGACTTCCAAAGTTCGATGTCTTTGCCCATCGGCACTTCATTCGGCATCCAATGGTTGGCGCACCCGTTGAGGTAATGTTCCCATGCCCATTTATATTTGAGCGGCATGAGTTGGTTGACGTCGACGGCGTGGCAGTTGATCAGCCGTTTTTCAGCGACATTGACCCGTTTTCGCTCGCCGAGCAATGCGAGATGCTCCTCCCCAAGATACGGGGATTTTGGTTTTGCCTTTGACATGGTTTTTTTCCTTTCTTTCTCTTATTGGCAGCTTTCACATGCTTCGCCCAGGTTGCAAGCCTTAGGCGTTTCGGCTTCTCGAACCACTTCGACGTTGCTGGAGGCCGATTTATTCTTCATCCAGCGGGGTTGGAGGCCGCGCTTATTGATGTCCACGGTCGATTTCTCGATCTGCGTTGCGCCGAGCGTGCGGAGATAATAGTGTGTCTTCAATCCCTTTTCCCAGCCCATCATGTACATTTGATGGAGTTTCTTGCCGCTTGGTTCGGCGAGATAGAGGTTCAGCGATTGCCCCATATCGATCCATTTTTGGCGTCTCGCGGCGCATTCGAGGAGCCACTCCGGTTCGATTTCGAAAGCGGTGAGGAAAAGGTTTTTCACCTCGGCGGGGATCCGCTCGATATCCCGGATTGTGCCGTCGAAATACTTCAGGTCGTCGATCATCTCTTCGTCCCAAAGATTTAAGCTCTTCAGTTTCTCCACGAGGAAGGGATTGACGACGGTAAATTCGCCGGAGAGGTTCGACTTGACGAAAAGATGCTTATAGATCGGCTCATTGGCAGGAGTCGCACCTGTGATGTTGCCGATGGTGGCGGTCGGAGCGATCGCCATCGTGTTGGAATTGCGCATCCCGTGTTTTTTGACGGCAGCCCGTACTGCGGCCCAATTCATCGATGCCGAGCGGTTGACATCGACAAGGACGCCCCGCTCCTTTTCGAGAAGATCGACGGTATCGATCGGCAAAAGGCCGCGGTCCCATTTCGATCCTTTAAAGGTCGGGTAGGTACCCCGTTCCTGAGCAAGCTCTGTAGAGGAGAGAATGGCATAATAGGAGATCATTTCCATGCTCTTGTCGGCGAATGCGACGGCCTCATGGCTGGCGTAGCTGATATTTTGGAGATAGAGGGCGTCTTGGAATCCCATGAAACCCATTCCAACGGGCCTGTGGCGCAAGTTGGAGTTCTCCGCCTCTTTCGTCGGATAGAAGTTGATGTCGATGACATTGTCGAGCATCCGGATCGCAGTGCGCACGGTCGCCGCAAGGCGCTTTTCGTCGAGCCCCTTTTCGCTCGTGTGCTTGGCCAAGTTGACAGAGCCCAGATTGCAGACGGCAGTCTCTTCCTTGGATGAGTTGAGAAGGATTTCCGTACAGAGGTTCGAGGAGTGGACGACTCCGACGTGGTCTTGCGGAGAGCGGATATTCGAGGGATCTTTGAACGTGATCCAAG
>CAYTXY010000148.1:0-4375 GCA_964441355.1 uncultured bacterium | reverse complement strand
ATCATTGCGCTCGAAGCGGAGCAGGCCGCGGCTCAAAAGGCGCTCGAAGAGGGGGATCATTCTCCGCAGCTCCTCCGCTCACTCGGCCAGCGTCAAAAAGAGATCGACCGCCTCTACGAAGAGCTAGAAGATCTAGCGAAGGAAACGCAGTCATGAAACCCGCCCCAATCCAAAAAAAGACAGGGATCCCGCTCATCGGACTTGGCACTTGGAGGCTGAGCGGCTTGGAGTGCGAATCGGTTCTGTCAAAGAGCTTGGATCTTGGCTATCGCCATATCGACACCGCCGATTACTATGAAAACCATGAGGCCATCGGCCGCTCGATTCGCCGTTTCCCAAGAGAAGAGCTTTTCCTTACGACGAAGATCCGTAAAGAAGATCTTGCGCCTGCCCAAGTGCGAAAAGCGGCAGCAAGGTTTTTGAAGGAGCTCAAGGTGGACTATCTGGACCTTCTTCTCATCCACTGGCCAAATCCAGATGTGGACATGGGAAAGACGCTCAAAGCAATGTGGGCTTTGAAAGAAACCGGGGTTGTCCGCGCCATCGGCGTCAGCAATTTCGTCCGGAATCATCTCAAGCAATTTAAAGAGTTTCCGATCCTTGCAAACCAAATCGAAATGCACCCATATCTCCAACGAAAAGCCCTCGCGGCTTACTGCAAGAAACAGGGCATTGGAGTCGTGGCCTACCGGCCGCTTGCCAAGGGCGCTTTAGAAAAAGACCCGGTGCTCCGAGAGATCGGAAGAGCCCACGGCAAAACCGCGTCCCAGGTAGCGCTCAGGTGGCTTGTCCAGCAAGAGATCGCCGCCATCCCAAAGGCTTCGAGCCTAAAACATCTCAAAGCCAATCTGGACGTTTTTGATTTCCGCCTCTCCAAAGAAGAGATGGGAAGAATCGGAAAATTAGACATGGGATGCCACTACTGCGCTCCGTTGGTCATTCCTTACATGGACGATTGACCAGCCGTGGGAATTATGCGAAAAAACGAGATCACCAGCTGGCGCTGCTCCAGGCGAGTAGCCCGAAGATCATGATCAGGATGCCTGCGATCCGGTTGATCCAGCCCATCACTTTCTCACTGACTTTTTTACGGAAGAAGGTGACGCCTTCGCTGAGGATCAGCCACCATAACGTAGAGCCGCAAAGAACTCCAAGCACGAGGAAGGATGCGCTCAGGTATCCGCCGGAAAACGCGGTTAGCCCAAGCCCAGCGAATACGGCGAGGAAAGAAAGCACCGTCAGGGGATTGGTGAGGGTCAGCAAAAAAGTCGAAAGGAAATCGGAAAAGAGCGTCCTCCGGGTGGTGGCCGTTACGTGGGGTTCATGGGGGTGGGCGAAAAAGGTCCTAAGCCCAAGATAGATTAGAAAGGCGCCCCCAACAAGCCGGAGCCAAAACTGCCCCTGGATGAGAAAGTCGGAGACGAATGTCAGCCCAAAGGCGGCGATGATCGCATAGATCGCGTCTGCGACCGCGGCTCCAAGTCCTGAGCAAAACCCCGAGAATCTTCCGAACTGGACCGTTTTACGAATGCAGAGAATGCCAATGGGCCCGACAGGAGCCGCTATGGCAAAACCGAGAGCGGCCCCCTTAAAAAAATAGAGGAGATCCATAAGCTTAGGATCTCAAAACGGGAATTGTTTGTGTATAAGTTTAACCTGCGGACGCAAGAAATCCCGGTTCCTTCAGGCGGAGGAGTATTCACGGATGTCCTTCGATGTAAGGAGGGATCGTCATTTTCCATTTCGGCATATGGGTGGCCAGCACATTGAAAGGAGAGGAGCCCAGCATCTCGAAGAACATCCTCTGATTCTGGCTCAGCTGATGCATTGGCAAAGGTGGGCCTTGTTCGTAAACATACGGCTCGGCTTTTAGCAAGTAGGCGCCAGGGTCGACCAGGTTGGCTTTCTTGAGGTCTGAGAGGACGGAACCCGCTTTATCGAACAGGTTGTCCGAGTTGGTTTGCAAGACGATGAGCTTCCGGCCCGTTTCGGCGAGCTCAAGAAACCCGGTCAAGTTCATCATCCTTATCACTCCGGGTACCGTGCCCGAAAGATAGGAAGAGCTTGGAGTGGGATCCTGGATCAAGAGATAAAGATGATAGAATCTTTGAGCGGCTCTTCCCCTGCTGCTCCCGTCGATTTCAAAGGAGCTTCCCTGCGTAACCACGATTTTGCGGGCAGTGAATATTCCCAATTGCGTTTTGAGAAAGGCTACCTTCTTGTCCAGATCCACATGCACTGATTCGACTCTGCAACCCGTAAACAGGGGGATCCTCGCGTCTTTGATCCGTTTGACCAAATTGCCGATGAGTTCAAAACATCCCTTCGAGAAGTAAAAATTCGTGTGGTTTGCGATCATCCTGCAGCCGGCATATTTTTCTAAAAATTGGTTGAGTTCCGGCGAGCTATAAAGATCGTGGCACCCCATATCGGCATGTGCGATCCCGCAGATGTCGATCGATTTCCAAGCCCCGCCGCATTCATTAGCAGCTTCGAGGATGACCACTCGCTCCCCTGAGTAGTGCCTATAGAGGGCTTCGAAGAGCGGCACCGGGCTTGTCCCTACGATTGCGCAGTCGTATTCGGCGCCGAAAAGGGAACCGATGAAGATTAAGAAAATCAGACGCATTATTCCCCTCGAATTTTTATGATCGGGCAAGAATACCTGCGGCAAATTTTTAGGAAAATAAATTTATTAGGCGAAAGCGCCGAGCGTCATCAAGCTTTGAGTGGCGATGTTGAAAGCATCCCATGCGAGGGCTTTCCTTACTTGTTTTGGACGGGTTGCATAGGCATCGTAATAGGCGGGCACTCGATCGATCACCGGTTTGATCGCTGCAAATAATCGGATCACAGAGATTACTTGTCCTGCCACGCCCAAAGCTTTGAGAGCCGTGCCGAGGCCGAGGTCTTTCAAGGATTTTTCCAGATCCACCCCCCCTAGGGCGGCTACATGCCTGCCCCCAAGATAAAGGAGAGTGCCATCCATGACGAATCTGAAGAGATCAAAGATGGGTGCGGAAGCGGGAAGAAGCTTGATAACCTGACCTTCTCCCATGTAGTTATTGATTACACGGAGTTGACCCTCGAACAATATGCTGATAGAGGCCGGCCCGCTGAGGGTTTGAAGGGGAGTTGTCGGATTGATCCCCAAAACGGCCCGGTTGAAGAGAGCTGCTCCGGCCCAAAGGAGATTGAAATTGACTCCCAAAAAGTCTTGGTCCTTCCCTCCCATCCCGATCGGATCTTTGGAGCGGGCGCTGTTAGCCAATTCTTGGTCGACGATGCCACTGGCGAGGAAATAAGGGAACCTTTCTCGCTCCCCGCCTAGCTTAAAAGGAATGTTGAGCCTCGCGCAAAGGTTGACCAGGCCGGAATGTCCCGAAAAGAGAGCGTAGTCTAAGTAGGAGAGACCTTGCGGAGTGAGAGTAAGATTGTCGCAGCGGTTCACTAAAAAGGCGACCACTTCCTCCTGACTTCCTAAAAGGGCGTAATGGAGCGGCGTCAACCCTTTTTCATCTTTCACGTTGAAGTCGGTCTCAGTCATGAGCTGTTCCATATCGCCGATGTAGGCGGCTCTGCAAATGCCCGTGAGAGCGTCTGGATCGACTTGTCGCGCCTCGGCGATGCGGCCTCTGATTTCATCGATCCGGGTCCAAAATAAATTTTTCAGTTCCTTGTTCATGACGAGATGGGGAAAGAGGAGTAGATACTTCATGTTCGAGTCTTGTTGCAGCTCTGCCTCTTCAAGTGGAGTCAGCCCGCGGGAATCTTCCTCTCTCAGAATGTCAACGCCGTTGAACACGGCGAGCGCGGTTGGATTGTCGAAGATTTTCTGGAAATCGGGGTCTTGGACAACTTTGACGACTTCGGCATCTCCGCAGATTTTCAGGAGCTCTTTGGATCCTAGCGTCTTATAGTTCAGAATATGGAGTTTTTCGAGCGCGGCGATCAGTTTTGGCGCTAGGCTCTGTTTTTTCAAAATAGCGGAGACTTGTCCATTCTTGACGGTTCCCGCAAAGTGTTGGCAGATCGTTGCCAAACGGTGGAAGCGCATTTTCGCTCTGATGATAAGGGCGCTCTGATAGTCCTGTTTCCTCACCGCCCAATGGAGGGGGGTGTCTTTCGCATCCCGTAATTGTCCAGACCAAGGAACCTGTCCCTGTGGAGCCGAAGGGATGATGTTGGCCGACCTTGCGGCGGCGATCGCTTTCCGCAAGAAAGTGACTTGCTGTTCGAGAGCGGCGCGTGCTTTTTGGACCGGTTCGGTCACGGTTATTTTGGGATCAAAGAGTCTCTGGTAATCTTGGAGGGCTTGGGCTTCGAGGCTCTTGAGTGTATCCAAGTAAACTTTCGCATTGCCAAGTTTTTGTCC
>CAYTXY010000147.1:0-4396 GCA_964441355.1 uncultured bacterium | reverse complement strand
GCACCTCCACCATTTTTTCCGGAGCGAACATCCCCTTTACGGGCTCGTTCGTCAATAACACGACAAGCGGCGCTACAATCTTGACGTCGAACATCGAATACCGCGATATCGGGCTGAACCTGACGATCACTCCGGTTTTAGGCAATTCCGATATCGTGACCCTCGATATTAATTTGGACCGCTCCCAGACGGCAACGAACGTCCTCGGCCAATCCCAGCTGAACTTCCAGTCACAAACGGCCAACGGCATCGTCACCAGTAAAACGACCATGCAGACGACAGTCCACGTCCCAGACCGCAATTTCTTGGTGCTCAGCGGATTTGTGAACAATTCGAATACAAAGGTCAAGCAAGGGATTCCTTGTCTTGGCGGCCTCCCCATGATCGGCGCCGCCTTTTCGCAGCAAAATGACACCGTTTCCAACCAAAACGTCGTGATTTTCCTCAGGCCTTTTATCATCAATTCGATCGAAGATATGCGCCGCGTGACCTCGGAACAAGAGATCTTCTTCCGCGACTTGTCCAACACTCCATTCCTAGAGCATAATTATGACGATGCGATGGAAATGATCAAATCAGTCGACGATGAGTAAATTTTTTTACCACTTCTTGCGCGCCGCGCGCCTCTGTGCTCTCTGTGGTAAATTCTTCTTTTTTGCGATGCTCGTTTCGATGGCGTCTTGCTACCGCGTAACCGACAGCATCGATCCGCATGTGAGCTGGCAGCTGCAAGACCGCCACCTTCAGGGGCTCAAGAGCGCCTTTGCCCCCTTCACTCCAGAAGAGAAGTCTGCCGACTGGTCGAAAGAGTGTCTCATTGCTTCCGGATTCGCCCAGCAGCTCGACCTTTACCGCGCGATCTCCACCTACAAAAGGGCCGAGATCCTGATTGCCCCAACGGAAACGCAAAGGCAGCTCGAGATCCAGTACGACATCCTTTTTTGCTTGTTTTTGGGCAAGAAATACGACGAAGCGATCGAGACTTTTGAAAAAGGGGGCCTTGCTCATGTGGATAAGACCTTCCCCGCCTACCGCGACCTTCTCTTGGTCCTTTATGAATGCTACCGGGAGATGGATCATCCAGAAAAGCAAGACCGGATTCATGAACTGATGGTCAAATCCTACCCTGACACGGCCGAGCAGTTGAAATTATCCCGCGCGATCCGGGAGGGGGAGCTCGCCGAGGTGGATCTTTTTGCCGATGGATTCAACGGCCCCTCTTACTTAAGCAACCTTCTCGAAACGTACGACTGCGGGAAAAAGTCGGTCGCCTTGGCCCAAACCCTCAACGCCCTGCTTCCCGGCGCAGGATATTTGTATATCGGTCAAAAAAAATCGGCCCTCACCGCTCTTTTACTCAACGGGCTTTTCATCGCTGCGGCCTACGAGTTCTTCCACCACGGCCATACGGCGGGCGGCATCATTACCCTCGGATTCGAGACAGGTTGGTACTTTGGCGGCATCTATGGCGCCGGAGAAGAGGCGAAATTCTATAACGAGCGCCTCTACGAGCGGACCGCCAGCGCCTCCCTCAACGACCAGAAGCTATTTCCCGTCCTCATGCTGGAGCATTCGTTTTGATTCGGTTCATCCTCTCCTGCCTTCCCATCTTTCTCTTCGCCTACCCTGGGTATTTCGAGCCTTGGGGCAATGAGTGCGACTTGAAACATCAGGTGGAGGAGACACCGGCTAAAGACCCTTCGATTGCAACGCAAATCGCAGATAGGATCATCCGGTTCCATCAAGAGGTGATCTCCCCGGTCGACGGGCCGAGGAGCCATTACCGGCCCTCGTCGTCGCGCTACATGCAGCTTGCCATGCACCGCTACGGCTTTTTGAAGGGATACATTATGGGATGCGACCGGCTGCTGCGCGAAAATGACGAAGAGTGGGTCTACCGGACCATCGAAGTCGATGGGAAAACCTTCAAGTACGATCCCGCCATCGTGGACAAACACAGATAGTTACCTACGAGTAGGCTGATGGAAGAACAGCTCGAACTGAGCAGGTCCGCAAATCGCTATCGTCGTATACTTCCCGACATGGGTATCGACGGGTTCGAGAGGGGCTTTTGCTTTTGAGATCTATATTTTGAATAAAGTAGTCCCAAACCTCCCCCAATGACTCCAATGCCTGCAAGAACTGCACCTAATCCGAGGGTTGTTGGCGGGGTTGTCGTTGTTGTTTGAGATGTACCCGTATTCTTGTCAGCCATAGCGTCTTTCCTAAACTCCTCGAGCGATGACTTGAAGTCATCTAACAGAGCCGCTTGGCATTCAAGGATGGAGTCCTTATCACATGTTGCGTCTTCACCGCCTTCTTTTTTCGATGCTAATCCATCGGCTTTTTTGTTTGAATGAGAAGACTCCCAAGAAAATGGCTGGTTTTCATGAAGAGAAATGCGGGTGGTCGAAATTTTCCCTACAGGATTGGAACTATAAGAAAATCCATGTGGACTAGAATATAAAAAGTGCCAAATATGGAAAAAACTTTCATTTCTTGTTATATTAATGCTAAAAAAGTGCGGAACATAGTCAGACTGAGATAATTTTACCGTAAAATCACTAATGTTAGAATTTGCACACTCAGCATGACACCCTCGGTGGTCTGTACAGGGAGCAACAAAAACGCAGGATTTCAAGGAATCACCGAAAACAGCAGCTAGACTATGAAATGCTTTCGTCACAAATTCGAGAACGTTATTGGGGACAACAATAAGCCCCACTACCTCACCAGCATATCTTTGACGAAACTGCATTAATTTATCAGCGGTATCTATTTGCATTTTATCCTCATAATTTTTCAAACAATTATACCAAGACTAACTAATAAAAAGCAACAAACCCCTGGAACCTGTAAAGATTTTTTTACAGCTCTGATTTTAAGAGACTTCTGCCATAAATGTCTTCAAGGCGGACGATATCGTCTTCTCCTAAATACTCCCCCACCTGAGTTTCGATGATTTCGAGGGGAACTTTGCCTGGGTTCGAGACCCGGTGGACCGCCCCTTTTGGGACATAAATGCTTTCATTTTCATGGACGAGGGTTTCCTTGCCCTGGATGGTCACTTTGGCGGTCCCTTTGACGACCACCCAGTGCTCGCTTCTATGGAAATGCATCTGCAGACTCAAAGTCTGCCCGGGATGGATGAGAATTTTTTTGATCTTATACCGCTCGCTCGCATCGAGGATCGTAAAGGAGCCCCAGGGGCGATTGGTCGTAAGATGCTCTTTGATTTCTTTACGCCCCATCTGCTTTAGTTTCGCTACGACCTCTTTGACCTTCTGCGATTCTTTTTTCTTGGCAACGAGGAGGGCATCGGGCGTTTCGACGATCAGCATATCTTCCAATCCGATCGCTGCGATCAGCCGCTTATCTCCAAGGATGAGCGAGTTTTTCGTGTCCACTTCTACGACCTGTCCGATTGCGGCGTTGCCAGACTCGTCTTTCGGCAGAAGATCGTACACGCTATCCCAAGAACCGACGTCGGACCAGCAAAGGTCTACCGGCAACAGGACCGTTTTTTTTGACTTTTCCATGACCGCGTAATCGATCGATAGGTTCGGCATCTTTTCAAAATGGCGCTCGAACTCATCGAGATCCTTTTCAAAATGCTGAGCGATCTCGGGGCTGAACGCCGCAAGCTCGCTTTGCATCGTATTAATCTGAAAAGCGAACATCCCCGAGTTCCAATAAAAATTCCCCGCATCGATGTACCTTTTCGCAGTCTCGAGATCGGGTTTTTCGACAAAGCGGGCCGCAATGAACGCGTCCTTGTTAAATTGAGGCCCCGCTTCGATGTAGCCATATCCGGTTTCAGGACTTATGGGACAAATGCCGAAGGTCGCGATCCTGCCAGCCTCAGCAATCTTCATGGCCTTCTCAACATAAAAACAAAACCGATCTTCAGGTTCGATCATCTGATCGGAGGGGGAAATGAAGAGCGTCTCATGAGCTCCGCATCCCCGTTTTTCCGTGAGGTATTTCAAAGCGTAAGCGATCGCCGGGGCCGTGTTTTTCTGGCAAGGCTCAAGGATGATGTTCTTTTCGAGCGCGGGATGGATAGAAGTGAGTTCCGCCTTCATCGCATAGAGGTAGAGAGGGTTTGTCAGAATAAAAACATCAACTGGCGCGAAATGGTTCAATACTCTCAAGAGGGTTTTTTGGATGAGCGTCGTATCTGAACCGATTTTTAAGAATTGCTTGGGATATTCGATCCTCGAACTTGGCCAAAGCCTCGTGCCGCTCCCGCCAGCCAAAATGAGCGCTTTCATAAGGTACTTCCTAAATTCAAAAATATTGGGTATGTTTCGCTATACCGAGAGGGATTTAAAAATCGAGTTATGGCAAGGCTGCGGACACTTGAAAAAGCTCGGGGGTTCGAGCTTTTTCAAGG
>CAYTXY010000146.1:0-4505 GCA_964441355.1 uncultured bacterium | reverse complement strand
TTGACGTTGAGAGATTAAAGGAAATAAAAATTCCAGTTAATTAAACATTTTTGTTGTGATTTCAGCGATTGCTTTGCGATTGATTTTCAATCCATTTTTGGGCAATTCATCATCGACGAAGAGAAAGCGGATGGGGATTTTGAACTTCGGAAGGTGGTCGAGAAGGTAGTTTTTTAGATAGGCGGGGTCCCGGGCCATGCCGGCGGCTCTGAGGAGAGCGATGGGACGCTTGCCGAATTCAGGATCGTCGATGGGGACCACTGCAGCTTCATACACCTCCGGCAGCGATAGGAGGCGCTGTTCGATCTCTTCGGGCTGGATATTTTCTCCCCCGGAGATGAACTGCCAATCCATTCTGCCCAGAACGGACACGCCATCCTCTGACATTTGCCCTAGGTCTCTCGTCGCAAACCAGCCATCGGGGTCAAGGGGCTTCGAGATCCGCCCCTCTTCCCAGTAGCCCTCAAAGAGGCACTTTCCCCGCACAAGAATTTCGTTGATAGAAGAGAGCCGAAGTTCTCGTTCAGGAAGGGGAAAGCCCAAAAAGGGGCCCCCGAAGTCGCATCGACTTTGGGGAAGAAACGACGTAGCTCCTGCTGTGACGAGCGATCCCATTTCGGTCAGGCCGTAGGACAGATAGCAAGGAAGACGCTTTGGAAAATAAGAGATGGGGGCGCCGCCGATGAGCAGACACCTGAGGGTTTTGTAGACGGGCGATTTCCGGTAAAGCTGGGTCGGCACGGCAGAGATGTGGGTGATTTCGGGGTCATTCTCATCGAGGACAACGGTGGCGAGCGCTAAAATAGAGCGAAGGAGGATGCCGATCCCGCCTACATGGTAAAGGGGGAGGTTGAGAAGCCAGCGGTCCCCAGGTTTTAGTCCGAGCCACTTTGCGAGAGGCGCTGCGTTAGAGAGGAGGTTGGATAGCGTTAGGACGGCCATTTTTGGCAACGCGGTCGAGCCAGAAGTGAAGAGGATCGCCGCAGGGAAGGGAAGCGGAGGGTGGCGGCACGTCCGGAGATACAAGGGCCCCCAAAGGGGTCCCCAATGACGCATCGTCATTGGGGAAGAAAGACGCATCTTCTTTGGGGAAAAAGAATCGATCAGACATCGCGCATCGAGGTGCGTCAGATGGGATTCGATTTGGGAAGCGGGAAGGCGAAGCGATAGGGGGCAGAGCGACGCTCCGATGCGCCAAGCGGCAAAAAAGAGGGCGGCCGTTTCGTGTGTTGGCCCGTGCAATAAAGCGATCCGATCGCCCGGGCCGATGCCCGATGCCTCGAGCGCCAGCGCCATCCCGTCCGCGAGCTCATCGAGCTCTTGAAAGGTCGTCTTATCAAAGGCAGGCAGCCTGGGCGCGAGTCTGGCGGCTTCTTTTAATGGACAAGGCATAATTTCGACATGTCGATGGGGGAGGCGCTTCCTGCCCAAGTGAGGAAGCCTCCTTCGGCTTTTAAGGGAGGCACAAGAAGGTCTTCGGAGAAAAACCGAAACGTGTCGAGTCCTGCCGGAGGGGCTCCGGTCTCGTAGCGCCTTGCGATTTGGAGAAGGCCTAGGCTGCTTTCCAAGGCCGAAGAGAGGACGGTCGGCACTGGAAAGTCGGGGACGAAACCAACGATACTCGGCTTGACGACCGCGGCTTTGAGCGTGGGGATTTTGTGCAGGGGGAAGTTTGAGATGGATTCATCGACCGCGATCGGAAAACCTGACAGCTCGGAGAAGCGGATGAGTTCGGGAAAAGATTGTACTGGATCTTCCAGGTATTCGAAATCTTGGGGGGAGAAATGGCGGGTGAACGAGAGAGCCTGACCGAGGGTCCAAGCGCGGTTGCAGTCAAGACGAAGCCGGTATCTTCCTAGAAATTTTTTCACGTGCCCTACCGCTTCCTCGATGGGCATATCCCGAAGTTTCAGTTTCAGAGTAGAAAATCCAGGGCGCGGGTCGATGAGACACGCGAGGGGAATTTTCAGGGGCTCTTTCGAAAACGGCTTTGACGCGGCCGCAAGCCCAAAGCGAACCGAAGGAAGGCAAGGTTTGGCTGAAGCGAGATTGGGAAGAAGCGATAAGATTTCACTTTTCGCCTCCTCTAAGGTTTCAGAGCTCCATCCAGGCAGGGGCGCGATTTCGCCCCACCCGTCATTCCACTGGAGAATCAGCCCTTTACGGACCCTGTATTTGGCCCAGGAGGTTTTGAATTCATAGGAATAGAGTTTGGCTACCAAAGTAAACCTCCTATGAACACCAAGGTGTAGGCTAAAAGGAGGAGCGATGTTTCTTGAAGCGCTTCTTGAGAATTGAAGAGCTTGCGCCAGGGCGCGAAAAGAATCAGGAGGGAGGCGGCGGTAACGCCCGCGGGAAACTTTAGCGCGGCAAGCGCGATCGGCACGAGAAAGGCGCCAATGACAAAAACGGCATACAATCCAATGCCAAATTTCTCGCCGAATCGGACGACGAGAGTTTTTTTGTTTGCGATCCGGTCGGTCCTAACGTCCCTGAGGTTGTTGGCCATGAGGATCGCAGCCGAGAGAAAGGCGGGAGCGAGGCTTGCGATGAAGACGCTGAAGCGACTTTCTCCTGTTTGCAGAAAATAAGTGCCCATGACGGCCACGGGTCCGTAAAAAATGAGGACGAGAATCTCGCCGAGACCAAGATATCCAAGAGGTTTCGGCCCTCCTGTGTAGAGAATTCCGCAAAGGACGCAAAGCGCGGCGACTGCAAAACTCCAAAGTCCAATTTTGAGCATGAGCGGGAGGGCGAGGCATAAGGCCAAAGCGAAAGTGAAGAGAGCGGCGATCAGCATCGTGCCTGGGGCGATCCATCCGGCGCTGACTGCCCGTTTTGGGCCGATCCGCTCTGAGGTGTCCGCGCCGTTTATGAAGTCGAAATAATCGTTTGCGAAGTTCGTCCCGATTTGGATGAATAGGGAAAAGAGGAGGGTCAAGAGAAAAGTGTCCCACAGGATTGGGGCAATGCGCGAGGCGAGAGCCCCGCCGATCAGGACGGGACAAATCCCAGCGCTCCAAGTTTTCGGGCGGGAAGCCAAGAAGAAAATTTTAAGGACGCTTCGGGAAGCGGGCGAAATCGGGCTTTCGTTTTTCGTTGAATGCATTGCGTCCTTCTTGTCCTTCTTCCGTCATGTAGAAAAGCATCGTCGCATTTCCAGCGAGCTCCTGCAGCCCCGCTTGTCCATCGCAGTCGGCGTTCAGCCCTGCTTTGAGACACCGGATCGCAATCGGCGAATGCTGGAGGATCTCGCGGCACCATTGCACAGTCGTCTCCTCGAGTTTGTCATAGGGGACGACGCAATTGACAAGGCCCATATCGAGGGCTTGCTGGGCATTGTACTGACGGCAGAGAAACCAAATCTCCCGAGCCTTTTTTTGGCCGACGATCCTAGCCAAAAAGGAGGTGCCATAGCCGCCATCGAACGAGCCGACTTTGGGGCCGGTCTGGCCGAAAATGGCGTTGTCTGCCGCAATGCTGAGGTCGCAGAGAACATGGAGCACATGGCCTCCCCCGACCGCAAAGCCGGCGACCATCGCGATGATCGGTTTTGGGCAAGAGCGCATCTGCCTCTGGAAGTCGAGGACGTTTAGGCGATGGACGCCTTGCCCGTCGGCATATCCGGCGTTCCCTCGGATCTTTTGGTCGCCGCCGGAGCAAAAAGCCTCTTTTCCCTCTCCGGTCAAAATGACGACCCCGATGGTCGGATCGTTGCGCGCATCGTTCAAGGCGTGGCTCATTTCTTCGACGGTCAATGGGCGAAAGGCGTTTCGCACCTCAGGGCGGTTGATGGTGATTTTCGCAATTCCATCGTATTTGTGGTACTTGATGTCGGTGTAGCCGCCGCTCTCTTTCCAGGGAAATGTCATAAAATTTTCTCCGCGATGATTTGAGCAAACTTTTCTGGTTTTTCCAGGTGGATCACATGTCCAGATTCCAAAACGATGATCGCTTCGGGGTGAAGGGCCCGGAATTTCGTGTCCTTTTCGCCGACGATATAGATCGCGTTTTTTACATGTAAGATCGGTTGGTTGCCGAGGCTAAAGTGCATAAGGGCCTGAGCTAGAGCTGGAATGTTCTGTTTTCGACGCATCGAAAAATCAGCATGGAAGTTTTTAAAGAGGGGCTGATCGTACCAGCGCCGCAAAAACTCGTCAATCGGCAATTCCAAAAGGAGCCTTGCCCACTCAGCATCGCTCTTTTTCCTTTTTTCTTTTTCAAGTTCGCAGATGAGCCCAGGATGGGCTGAGGCAATAACGAGCTGGCCGATCCTATCTGGGTAGCGGAGGGCGTATTGCATGGCGAGCCGTCCTCCCATCGAATAGCCGATGAGATGGAATTTCGGAGCGGGAGGCTCGAACTCGAAGACAGGCGAGAAGGGAGAGGCTCCATGCCCAGGCAGATCGACGCCGATGCAATGGCAAGGCGGCAAGAAGGAACAAACGGACTCCCAATCGGCGCTATTTCCCAAAAAACCGTGAAGGAAAACGAGAGGGATGCCG
>CAYTXY010000145.1:0-4512 GCA_964441355.1 uncultured bacterium | reverse complement strand
CCTGAGAGGAGGGAGATTCTCCTCCCGTAAGGGGCGGCAAGTTCCTTGCCGCGAATCATCAAATAGCTCGCTTGACCCGGCCCTGAAGGGCCGAGACTCTCGCCGAGCTGCCGTTCAAAGTTATTGAGCGGTCGCAGTATATCTTCAATTTACTCGATGACGAGTTCGGGATAAAGGGGAAAATGCTTCAGGATGTCTCCGACCCGCTGCTGGGCCTGGCCCAACGCCTTCGGGGACGCGTAGGCTTTGGCGCGCGAAGGAGCCCCTGTCTTTTCATCGGCTGATGGCTTGGCCTCCTTGAGAAGAGAGACTGCGATCGACGCGATCTCCTCCATTTCTTTCTCTTTCATCCCGAGCGTTGTGACGGCGGGCGTCCCGATCCGGACCCCCGAAGAATACCAAGGGCCGTTGACGTCCCGAGGGATGGCGTTCCGGTTGACGGTCAGATGCGCCTCCCTTAAGAGGAGCTCCGCCTGCCGCCCCGTAAGCTTGAAGGTGGAGGAGACGTCCAAAAGAAGAAGATGGTTATCGGTCCCTCCCGTTAACACCCTCGTCCCCAATTTACGGAAGGCCTCCGCCATGGCCTTCGCGTTTTCGACGATCTGGCGGGAATATTTTTTGAAGGCAGGAGTGGCCGCTTCCTCAAAGGCGATGGCTTTGGCGGCCATGACATGGGGCAAAGGGCCGCCCTGCACAAGAGGGCATCCTTTATCAATCGCTTCCTTGAATTCGGACTTGCAGAGGATCAACCCTCCTCGAGGGCCCCGGAGTGTCTTATGAGTCGTTGTCGTAACTATATGAGCATAAGGGACCGGATCATAGACCCCTTCTAACACTTTCCCGGCGACCAACCCGGCAAAATGGGCCATATCGACCATGAGAGTGGCCCCGACGCTGTCGGCGATCTCCCGCATCTTCGCAAAATCGATGAGCCGCGGATAGGCCGAATAGCCCGCAATCAGGATCAGCGGCTTTTCCGCCTTGGCTTGAGCCTGCAAGGCGGCATAATCGATAAGACCCGTCTTTTCATCGACTTCGTAGCTGACCGCTTGCATCATCTTGGAAGAGACGTTATGCCGGTAGCCATGGGTCAAATGCCCACCGGACCCGAGGGCCATCCCCATGACCTTTTGCCCAACCAGCAGCTTCCTCACTCCTTCGTATTCGGCCGGGGTCAGCTCGTCCACGTTCTTCTTGCCAAGCCGCTCAAGTTCCTTAGACTGAATACGTTGGATCAGAATCGACCAAAAGGCGACGAGATTGGCGTCAGCGCCCGAATGGGGCTGCACATAGGCGTGGTCTGCGTTGAAGATCTTCTTGGCCATCTCTATGGCGCGCCCCTCGATATCGTCGACATTGCCGCAGCCGGCATAAAAGCGGTGGCCGACATACCCTTCGCTGTATTTATCGGTCAGGAGATTGCCCATGGCAAGCTGCACGGGCAGGGAGCAAAAATTCTCCGAGGCGATGAGCTTTAGGTAGCTCCTTTGGTCATGGAGCTCCCGGACGATGCTCTTGGCGATCTCGGGCGAGGCGGCGGCAACGGCATCCAAGGAGGCGGCATAGGCAATGGCTGCGGCTTGCCGGTCTTTTTCCTGCACCTTGACAAGATATTTCTTTAAATACGTCATAGAAGACCTGGAGTTGGCTAGTAAAGCGAAAGCATACGACTTAACCTTTGGAAAAGCCAATTGATTTTTGAATCGTTATCCCGGAAAGGGGCGAGGGAGGGGGTAATCCCGAAATAGCGGTGGGATTTGAGAGGGCAGGGGGCTTTTAAGGAAGATCAAAAATCTTTTAATCCCTTTAATTCAAATGATCTAAGCAAACACCATTACTACTTAATAACCAGATACTTACAAAACACAATGTTTATTTAATTTTATTAACACAAAGTTGACATACACATATTTAATATGGTATAATAAATTATAAAATAACAAAAGAGGCTATTAAAATGAGTACAGGACAGATTCATCCATCTTCATGCATTATTAGACCATTGATCAACTTAGAGTCTAACGAAACTTATAAGGATGTCACTCAGCATGGGGCGTGGATAAGAAGTATTGGAAGAATTTCTAATGCAGCAAGAATTCCACTCTTATCGGTAGCGCTTGCATTTCAAATTGCCGTCCTCCTTCCCATCAGGTTTGTGGTTACGCTTTTAGCGGAAGGCATTGGCAGGTTAGTTCATGGGACTGGTTGGACGGAAAACGACCATTATAAGAACTTAGGTATAGTGGGTATGAATTTTAAAGGGCTCTGCAATAGCGTAATTAATATAATAAAAACTATTGATCGTACTGCCTCAGCAGCAATTAACGTTTTGTATTCACCACCAAAAGAGCATGAGTCATTCGGTTTGGAGATGATAGATATGTTAGATTTTGGCGGTGTTCTCACCGGTATTGACCCAGAAGGACGTGTAAAAAAATTCTTAAGTAAGGAACCAGCAGTACTCCGATCTCTTAAAAATAGTATTGGTTGGGAACCCGAGGCAGTCATAAATGCGAGGGCGAAGAAAAACCAGGCAACGCATAAAGCAATTATGGATGACAGGGAGGCGAGAATCAACCAGGCGGAGGCGGACAGACAGGGGATGATTAAGACGAGTAAAACGGAAACACCGGACCAGCGAAAAAGAATACTGGAGAGGGAGGCGCTATCCAAAGAGGCTATGACCAAACTGCAGTGGATTGAACAGCAGGGAGAAATGGGAATCCCGGCACTCGAGCAGGAGGCGGCAAGACTGAAGTTAGAACAGCAGGAGAAGAGAAGACTGTGGATGGAGGAGAAGAAGAAGCAAGGGCTGGACACGAAAAGTCCGCAGGCGAACTCCCAGCAGGACGAAACAGTTCAGCAACAGCCGCAACCGCCGAAGGGGGAAAGACCAGCTAGAGATCAGGCAATGCATTCTACGTCGCAAATCAACCCGATACTCGAGCCGCAGGCAGAAAGTCCGCAGGAGCCTCTATTTCCTTCGCCGGAGAAACTCCAGCAGGCGGTCCAGCAAGCGAAGCAGTCGAACCAAACAATCTTTACTGTAGATGAAATCAACGAGTACAATAGGAAGGAGTCGGAAAAAAAGCTCCAAGAAAAGTTGGACAGTGGAAGGGAAAAACTCCGGAAGCAGAGCGAGATACTAGTGAACCAACCAGAACAGTAAAAAATTGGGGGCGGCTCAAAATACCACTTCCACACCCTCCCAATAAAAATTTGAACCTTGCAGTATTTTCAGAGGAGCATTAGGATACCTAGGTAACCATAGGTTTTCGCATGCATCAAGCCCTTAAGGTCATTCTCGACATTCAAGAATATGATATGAAGATGATTCGTCTCATGCGCCTCAAGAAAGAGCGGATGGGCGAGCTCGCCCATATCGATTCCCTGCGCCAAGAACTGCGAAAACAGCAAGCGGACAAGGAAGCGGAAATCGGAGAATTGAACCGGAGCATCGCTACCCAGGAAGCCAAAATCGGGGAAGTTAAGGAAAAAATCAAGAAGCTCGAGGTGAAGCAAAACACCGTCAAAAAAGTCGACGAATTCAATGCTTTGACCCAAGAGATGACCTCATCTGAGCGCGAGAGGATCGCGACCGAACAGATCGCAAGCGACATGATCGACAAGCGGGCGCTTGAGGAAGAGATTTTAGAAAAAATCAAGGAATCGCTCCAACAATCCGAAGAGAGCAGCGTCAACCTCGAAAACGAGATCAAAGAGAGCATCCGGATGATTAACGCTGAAGGAAGCGAGCTGAAAACGAGCCGCGACCTCCTCGCAAAGACGGCCGATCCGGAGATCATGAGGATTTATCAAAGGCTCTTGAACAATAAAAAAGACCGCGTCGTCGTTCCCATCGAAAACCGCACTTGCAGCGGCTGCCATATCGCCCTCACCGCGCAGCATGAGAACCTCGTCCGCAAGGGAGAGCGTCTCGTCTTCTGCGAACATTGCTCCCGCCTCCACTACTGGCAGGAGAGCCAAGTGCTCGAAGGGACGGCCGTGGCGACGAAGAAACGGCGCCGCCGCTTAGCGGGCGTCTAATAAATTTCGGGAAGGCAAGTCATCGCTCCATAGGATCTATGGAGAGGAAAGTCTGGACTTCAAAGGAAAGGATACCAGCTAACGGCTGGGCGCCGCAAGGCGACGGAAAGTGCAACAGAAACCACGCCGCCCCTCTCAATTTTGCGGGGGGACAGGATGAAAAGTCTGGCTTCAAGAGCCGGTCGCTCTGCGGGAGACCGCAGGCGTGTAAACCCTATCCGAAGCAAGGCCGAATCGAGCCTCCCCAAAAGGGTGCGTTGTTCCGCGCATTGCCGCAAGGCAAGGGCACTAGCAGGCCGCAGTAGAGGAATGATGGCTCGCGACAGAATCCGGCTTACCGCCTTCCCATTTTTCTAGAAAGAGCGGTTTACCTGTTTTGCGGGGACGTTTTCTTTTCATCGATTGATACCGAGTTTCTTGGATTTCGGCTGGCAAAAATTGATAAGCTTTCTCTGCAAGGCCTTG
>CAYTXY010000144.1:0-4568 GCA_964441355.1 uncultured bacterium | reverse complement strand
CCATCGCCCCCCGCTCTGATTTTTTTGCCGGCCTTCTTGGAACCCAGCGCGATGCCCTCCTTCTATCGCTTGCAGTGGTAGCCGCCGCTGCTTTCTTCATCATTCTCGTTTCGATCCGTATTTCAAGACCGATCGTTCAATTGTCAAAAGAGATCGACCGGATCGCGAAGCTCGATCTCGAAAGCACGACCCAAATCAGATCCTCCATCGAGGAAATCGGCCTCATCGGCGCCTCGGTCGAATCGATGAGAACCGCGCTCCGCTCTTTTGGCCATTATGTGCCAAAAGAGCTGGCAAAACGGCTCATGATGGAAAAGCATGAAATCGCCCTTGGCGGAGAAAAGAAAACGATCTCCATTTTCTTCACCGACATCGACAATTTCACTTCGATCGCTGAAACGCTCCCGATGGAACAGCTAAGCGCCCAGCTCACCGAGTACCTTGAAGTCATGACCAAGGTCATCATAGATTGCGGAGGGACGATCGACAAATACATGGGCGACAGCATCATGTCGATCTGGGGAGCGCCGGGAGACCTGCCCGATTTTGCCGCTAAAGCCTGCAAAGCTGCGCTCCTTTGTCAGAAAAGGCTAGAAAGGCTTCATGCGGAGTGGAGAAAAAAAGGGATGCCCCTTTTTGAAACGAGGATGGGCATCGCAACAGGTTCCGTATTCGTAGGAAATATCGGCACAAATGAAAGGATGATCTATTCGGCCCTCGGCGATACTGTGAACATCGCCTCCCGGTTGCATTCGTTGAATAAAACCTACCATACGCGCATCATCGTCGGAGAAGATACGATTGCCGCAGCTGGCGCTCAATTCCTCTCCCGCCCTTTGGAAATCGCCGAGGTGCGAGGCAAAAGAATCAAACTCAAGATCTTTGAACTTGTCGGCTTGAGGGAAGAAGCGCCTGAAATCCGCCCCACCTTGGAGCAAATCGAACTTTGCGACTCGTTCAGAGCGGCTTACGACGCCTTTGAAAAAGGCGATCTTGACAAAGCAAAAAGGCTCTTTCAAGCTATCCACGAGAAATTCCCTGACGACTATCCCACCAAACTCTATCTCGACAGATTGAAGTAATGTAATCCAATCTTCTTGGCACGGTTTTTGCATCTGGAATAGTGGGCGAAACCAAGAGGTCTACCCATGAAACACAAGGTTCTCCTGAATAAGCTCGCCAAGCTCGAGACAGTCAATGACCAATTGGCGGCAGAAATCCATTATCTGGAACAGCTTACCCGCGCTTTAGGATTCGCGGAAGGGCTCAAGACGCTCAAAGCCGCAGCGCTCGAGATGCTCGAAGCGGAACAAAAAAAAGGAGCTAAGACAGAAGATGGAGCAAATCCTCCTCTGTCCAATTGAAGCCCTCCGAGGACTCAAGAAGAGCTTCTGCCTGCTTGCGCTTATTGGACTTGATTTGCAGCATCTTCTCTTCGATCGTCGAGGGGGCGATGTAGCGCTTTGCAATGACGGTTTTCTTCTGGCCGATCCGGTGCGCACGGTCGATCGCTTGGTTTTCGACCGCCTCATTCCACCAGGGGTCGAACAGGAGGACATAATCGGCGGCCGTCAGATTCAGCCCCACCCCTCCAGCCTTGAGGCTCAAAAGAAAAAGAGGAATCCCGGGATCTTCCTGGAAACGGCGCACCCGCTCCGTGCGCTCAAGCGGCGCGACCGATCCATCCAAATAGAGGAAAGGCCATGAAAGTTCCCGGCCGATCAGGGCCAGCATCGAAGTGAATTGACTGTAGATCAGCACTTTCCTCTTTTCTTGCATGGCCTCTTCCACATCCAAAAGGAGCCTCTCGGCCTTGGCGCCCTTGAATTCCTTGCCGACAAGGCGCGGATCGGCAGCGATCTGCCTAAGCCTTAAGATCGCCTCCAAGATCTCCATCCTGTGGGCAGCGGCGCCGGCTAAAGCGACTTTTTTCAAAAGCCCCGTCTTGATCCCTGTAACGAAGGAATCGTAGAGATGCCTTTGCTCCTCAACCATTTCTACCCAAGAAATCTGTTCCATCTTCTCCGGAAGATCGAGCTCGTCCTTTTTTCTCCTCAGGATGAACGGTTTTATTTTCCCCGCGTCGGCTTCGATGTTTTGGATCAAGCCGGGCATAAGGAACTGGAACTGCGAGGCGATCTCCTCGGCCCTGTTCTCGATCGGCGTTCCATTCAGGGCGATCCGGAAACGCCCTTTCAAGAGGCAAGCGGCCTTCGCCGTCTGAGTTGTAAACGTCTTGACCGCATGAGACTCGTCGAGGACGATCGCCTCAAAGTCCACGACGCTTAGAATCTCAACATCCAACCGAAGCAAGGCGTAAGAGGTGATGAGGTACTGGCAGTCAGGGACTTTTGAGCCCCTAGCCGCTCCCGTGTGGACGATACAGGATGCTTCAGGCAAAAAGCGGCGGATTTCCGCTTGCCAATGATAGAGAAGGGATGAGGGGGCGACGATGAGGATCGGCAAATTTGTCCGGAGGCGGGAAAAAAATGCCAGGACCTGGACCGTTTTGCCAAGCCCCATCTCATCGGCCAAAAGCGCAGAAAACCCTTGCTTGTAGAGAAACCAAAGCCAATCGAGCCCTTTTTGCTGATGGGGCAGGAGCTCTCCCCGAAAGCCTGGGCCGGGAGGGGCGGCCTCCCACTCCGCTCCCCCTTTCAATCCTCTCACAGTCCGAAGAAGCGCTTCTTCCCATCCGGCCTCGGGGGAACCGAGAAGAGGGATCAATTGCGAAAGATTCTTCCGTTTGACCCTCAAGGTTTCTCCCACCCACTCCCCATCTGGCAGCTCGCCCTTTGTTTGGTCGAGCAGCCCAGCGCATCCCTCATCGATCTCGACAAAGAGCCGCGCCTGTTTAAGGGCGGGGCAAAGAGGGATTTGCTTTTCCTGAAAAAAGGCTTTTCCCCGCACTGCCGCGCACCCATTTTCTTCTCGTAGATCCCATTCGATCTTCGTTTGGCGATAAAGCCGTTTTCCGAGGAGAAAAATTTCCCATCCCACATCGAGGAGAAGCGCCAGGGCTTCCCCGACTTGATCGCTCGGGCAGAAATAATGAGAAGCGCCCACAGTTTTCTGCATGTACCCGGCCTCAAGGAGGTCTTTTTCCCATTCGGGATTTTGCCTCTCCAGATTGGCGAAACATCCTGTAGTGTCGGTAAGATGGAGGCGCGGCGCCGCTTCGCTTTTCAGCCATTGGATCGGGGGCTCTTCCTCTAGGAACCGCTTTTTCCGAGTTCCTTCAAGGAGAATAGGGCCTTTTAGAAATGGCTCGACCCATTTCCATGGGAGCGGCGAGGCGATAGGAAACGCCTTTCCTTTCCAGACGCACCAGGCGGGAAAGACACTTTCGCATGCCTCGATGGGAATTGGCACATCTTCCCGCATAACCCAAGCAGAGAAGAGCCCCGCATCGTCGCCGCGCCATGACACTTTAGCTGGGATATGCCACTCGGAAAGGAGCGGATGTCCCGTTTTGGCAAGAAGGCGGAGAGCCTCGAGAACATCCCTTTCGGGGATTTCGATCTTGTTGAAGGCGAGCGTTTCGGAGTCTCGGGTAAAACGGGTGAGGATTTTCTTAAAAAAAAGGAGCGCTTCCTTGTCAGCGGGAGAAGAGAGCGCTTGGAGGGTGTCCCAATAGAGAATGCGGCGGGAGGTACCTTTTTCTTCGATCTTGACGGCAAGACCTGCTGCCTGAAAGGAGATTAGGTACTGCAGCCTTGACATGTCATCTTTCTAAAAGGCTTGGCGCTATCCGTAAAAGGTCGGATCCGCCCTGTCCTGCATGCATCGCTGCAGCAGCCCTGGTGCGCTCGCCTGCACTCCTGGCAGCAAAAGAAAAGAGCGTTGCAGTCCATGTTCGCGCAATTGTAGTAGACATCGTTCGGGGCGGCGCAATAAGAGCAGGAGCTGATCGTCTCCCCTTCGTCAGAGAGCGGAACGACGAGACGGTCGTCGAAAACGAAGAGTTTTCCTTTCCAATGGTCAGCCCCCTCGTCGAGTCCGTATTGAATGACGCCCCCCTCGAGCTGATAGACTTTCTCAAACCCTTCTTTTTTCAACACCGCCGAATAAAATTCACAGCGGATCCCGCCCGTGCAATACATCATGACGGGGGTTTTGGCCGGATCGCACTGCTTTTTCAACTCTTTCGCATACTCGGGAAATTGGCGGAACTGCTCTAATTTCGGCAGCTCGGCGCCCTCGAAGTGGCCCGCCATCCATTCATAATCATTGCGGACATCGAGAAGGAGGGTCTCTGGACCTTTCGCTGCGAGCATCTCCTTCCAAACTTTCGGAGAAACAGGCTCCCCCCGGTTGGAAAAATCGACCTCGCAATCGATCGCGACCAGCTGATGGCGATATTTGACCGTCATCTTCGGGAAGGCGTGTTCCTGCGAGGGATGGACTTTAAAGGAGATCCCGGAAAACCGGGGGTCGGAACGGAGCCAATCCATGTACTCTTCTGCATGGGCGGTATTGCCGCTCGCTTGGCCGTTGATCCCTTGCTCGGAAATATAGATCCGGCCAGTGAAATCGCGGGAGGCAAAAAATTCTTTATGGCGGAGAAC
>CAYTXY010000143.1:0-4681 GCA_964441355.1 uncultured bacterium | reverse complement strand
CAGCCGAGAAGACTCGTCCGTAGACAACTATCTCATTTCCCTTTTGACCTATGGAGAAGGGTATCATAACTATCACCACAACTTTGCCAACGATTACCGGAACGGGATCCGCTGGTTCCATTTCGACCCCGGAAAATGGATGATTTGGATCCTCCATAAATGCGGGCTTGCCCACCAGTTGAGGCGGGTGAATAACGAACGGATCGCCCGCCAACTTCTTCAACACCATCGAGACCAGATTCTGGAAAGGATGAAAACTTCCTTTTATTTGCAAAAAGATCTGATGGCGGCCAGGATCACCCAGATTTGCGATCAGCTCTCGGCTCAGCTAGCCCGCAAGCAAGCCCTTCTCGAGCAATACCGCCAAGGGCATAAGGAGCTGATTTCCGAGATCCGCTCTGTAAAGAAAAATATCAAAAATGATTGGAAAGAATGGCGGGCTGCGGTCAAGTTAGTCAGCAAATCAGTCCCGCTTAATTTCTAAAGATTATTTCATGGGGCATTAATCTCTCCATTGAGGTATAAATGCCAAGGCAAGGAAAAATGAATGGCATCTGGCGCTAAGCCACTCCTAGCCAGATGGCGTGAAACCCTCTGGCCAATAAAACCCTACGAATTCAAAAAAATACTCCCTTTACTTTTCATGAAGTTCTTTATCTCGTTTACATACGGGGTATTGACGACGATGAAGGACGCTTTAGTCGTCACTGCGAAAGGATCGGGCGCCGAGGTGATCCCGATCCTCAAAGGCTGGATCGTCCTTCCTATCGCTATGGGAGCGACCCTCCTCTACGCGAAGCTCTCCAACGTATTCCGCCGCTCGGTCATTTTTTACGGCGTTATCCTTTTTTTCATGGCCTTCATCTGCCTCTATGGATTCGTCCTTTATCCCAACCTAGACGCCCTCTCCCCCAACGCTTCCGCCGATTGGCTTCTCGAAAAGATAGGAGATCACAATTCCCATTGGGTGGCGATCTACCGGAACTGGATCCAGTCGGTTTTTTTCGTGACTGCGGAACTATGGGGCCAGGTCGTGATCTTCCTCCTTTTCTGGGGATTTGTAAATCATATCTGTAATGTCAACGAGGCAAAAAGGTGCTATAACCTCTTCATCGTTGGAGGCGATTTGGCCCAGATGTTCACAGGGCCCCTGGTGCTTTATATTACCGGCAGATATGTCGGGGAGCACTTCGGCTCCGCGCTCCAAAGCCTTGTCTGTTTCATCCTCTTCTTCGGCTTCATGATTGTAAGCCTCTATTGGCTCCTCACCCGGGTCATCTTAAAGAACGACGAGAGGCTCTACCAACCTGAACAGAAGGTCTCGCTGGAAGTGAAGACAAAACTTTCTTTGATCGATAGCCTAAAATTCATCGTCCGCTCCCCTTATCTCCGCTGCATCGCCGTCATGGTCATCGCCTATGGTCTTACGATCAACCTCACAGAAGTCACTTGGAAAGCCAATTTGAAGCTCGCCTACCCGGAAACCGGCGCCTACCAAGCCTTTATGGCCACCGTCGGTTCGTCGGTCGGTGTTTGCTCGTTCATCATTACTCTTTTTTTCAGCGGGATGGTCATCCGGCGCCTTGGGTGGCATTTTTCCGCCCAGCTTCCTCCGGTCATCATCGGCTCTACGGCACTCATCTTCCTGATCCTTTTCATGAAATCGGATTGGCTCGCTCCCCTTGGCGCACCCTTAGGGATGGCGCCGATCGCCATGATCGTCGCCTTCGGGGCTTTTCAGAACGTCGCGACCAAGGTGATGAAATACTCCTTCTTCGACGCCACGAAGGAGATGTCCTACATCCCCCTCGATCAAGAATCTAAAGTGAAGGGCAAGGCCGCGATCGACGTCGTAGGATCCCGCCTGGGCAAGTCGGGCGCCGCCTGGATCCAGATCGTTCTGATTCAGATCGCGGGGACTGGGTCTGTTCTCTCGATCACCCACTTCCTGATTCCGCTGGTCGCCTGCACGGTTCTCTTCTGGATCCTCTCCGTCCGCTCCCTCAATAAGCAGTTTTCGCAAACAAGAGTGCCTCTCCCCTCAGCAGAGAACTAGACCTCCGGTCTCCAAAGATCTCGTTAATTAAACACCGAGCCCCACCGAGAAAACACCGAGAGGAAAATTTGAAGAACTCTCCCCTAAAGGGGAGAGATTCTCCGCCGGTAAGGGGCGGCAAAGTTTCTTGCCGCAATTTATCAGATAGCTCGCTTGACCCGGTCCTGAAGGACCGGGACTCTCGCCGAGCTGCCGTTCAAACCAATTGGATTTTTTTTCGGTGTTCTCGGTGTGCCCAATGTACTCGGTGTGCTCGGTGTTTTTTTACCGATTCATGCAACAGAGCCTGTGGGCTAGCAAGGGATTTTGTTTTTCCGCAAAAGATTTATACTTTGATCAAATATTTGGTCTATCATTTTAAGGAGATCTTTGCGGTTTTTTTCGTGTTGCTTTTCGTTTAACTGATACGATGAGACTTTTGCTTCATAATTGATCATTGCAGCATCGTATTTTTGACTCTCGCCTATGTAACTTTCGAGCTCTTTGGCATATTCGTTCGATTTCTTCTCTTTCGTTGCGGCGCTGTCAAACGATAATAGTTTGGGGGCCATGGGCTTTATGGGTGGTATGGGTCTTATTGGGACGTGCACAGATTCCATTTTATGTAAGAGATTTTGAATGTGCTGAGCGGGTCCCCCGTCCAGTGTGGCTTCCGCGTTATATTTTCCATTGACATCGAATTTTACCACTACTCCATTCATGCGGGAGATCACTTGGTATTCTCTTCGGTTGTCTACATAAGTCCAGGTTATGCCGCTTGCATCTTTTTGCAATTGTTCATAGGTATTGGTGGGCAATAAACTATAAATGATATTTTTAATATTCATAAACAAATCCTTTTGTATGACGCAAACATTTTACGTCATTTTAGGATTTTTTCCAAGATATAATGATTAGAAGTCAGGGGACCGTGTTCCTAAGCTGCTTTAACGCATCCACAGGGATAATGGATTTTGCGTTTAGACGCGATAGCCAGGGTTGGGGGGACGTTTGCCTTTCATCTCCGCTTCATATCGAGCGTAGCCGTCTTCTACTTTTTTTCTCGTCTCTTCGATAGCTCGATCGACGTCTTCTCTTGTCAATGGTGGTGCAGCCCTATGCTCGGATGCTATTTGATCTAGTTGCCTTAGCAAACTCGAACCTACTCCTGATGTCATAACGCCTCCTGGTTTAAATTCCTTTGGTTATAAAGGAATCGTTAATATAAGGCAAGTATAAACGTAAGCAAGTCCCGCTTCAGTGGAACCTTCATGCAACTAAAAGTTTTTCCTCACAAGGGAATGCGCCTGTCCTATGGGCTTTCTCTGATCCAGTCGATGAGGACCGAATCGAGCCAGTAGAACCCCTTTTCGCTTTGCGGGTTGCCGAGATACCCCATGTGCCCCCCTTTTTTCGTCCGGTAGACCTCGACGTTTTGAGGCAAAGCCACCCCATCTAGGGAATAGCAGGAGACGATCGGGTCATCTTCGGCAAAGAGCACCTTGCACGGGACTGCGATCTCCGGAACGAATTGCGCTGCGCTGCAGCGGGTGTAATAGTCATGGACGCTCTTGAATCCGCAAGTAGGGGCTGTATAAATCTGGTCGAACTCGTAGATCTTCAAATTGCGGGGCAATTGGATCCTCGGCAAATCTTTGAATCTCTTCTGCCTATAATGGACGTCTGCCCGTAAAAGCTTGTAAAAGTACTTCTCATAGATCGCATTGTCGGGATGCCCGATCATCAAAATGCTCGAGTAGAGGTCGACAGGAGGGCTCACCGCGATCATTTTCTGCATGAAAGATTTGCCAAGGGAGCCGAGCTCCCCGGCCATTTTCAAGACGATATTCGCCCCCAAGGAAAATCCGACGAGGATGATCGGGGAGGCCGGTGTTTCCTTCTTAATCGCTTTGAGCGATTCGAATACATCTTCGCTGCGGCCGCTGTGGTAGATCTGTTTGGCCATCCCCTTTCCCGAGCCGCAGCCGCGCATATTGAACCGTACAGTCTTGATCCCCAACGGCTCCAACCGTTTTGCCAACCGCACCAAATTCGGCGATTTATGAGAACCGCAAAGCCCATGGACCAAGACGACCGTTGGGTCCGCCGGCTTCCATTCGCGGGGGGTCGTGATTTCGAGGGAGATTTTGTCCCCGTCCGGAAGGAGGACGATTTTCTGCTCTGACGCAGGCTCGAAGAGAAGGTTGAAAAACGAACTAATAATCGTCTGGTGATGAGGACTATGCAAAAAAGGGAAGGGATCGAATGGCAGTTCGCGGCTCATAGTTAACTATTATTACAAAGTAAATTAAATTTCAAACTAAATGAACTAAATTAAGAAATAAAATAAAAATAATCTAGCGGGTTGATAATCAATGATTTTGAGGAGGGTCGGAGCGAAACGGAAATCCTTTCGTGAGAGGTATGTCGAAGTAAAAGACGAGCGACTCTTCTCCCGGATTCTTTTTGCCGAGGCTAGCATTGGATAGATGATAGAAATGGATCCCTATGCGCCGAAAATCGGAGAATTGCCAGCCTAGTTCGACCCCTGACCTGAACTCCAGAGAGTAGCCGAGATTCTTGCCTTTCCCGGGCCAATAGTAGCCGGCGGCGAATCCAGGGGCAAACTGGAGATGGTTGAAGAAG
>CAYTXY010000142.1:0-4718 GCA_964441355.1 uncultured bacterium | reverse complement strand
GAAGTCGCAGCCCGCTTCACTTTGGACGCGATGCCCGGCAAACAGATGAGTATCGATGCGGATATGCGCAGCGGGATCATCGACGCCGCTCAGGCGCGCGATCTGCGGCTTGCACTCACCAAAGAGAGCCAACTTTATGGAGCGATGGACGGCGCGATGAAGTTCGTCAAAGGGGACGTCATCGCCGGCATCGTCATCGCCCTGATCAACATCATCGGAGGATTGATCATCGGCAATGTCATGCACGGGATGACCCTTGGCGATGCGGCCAAGGTCTATACCCTCCTCTCCATCGGCGATGGCCTCGTCACCCAGATCCCCTCTTTGATGATCGCCGTGACGGCCGGTATCGTGACGACGCGCGTATCGAGCGAAAAGAAAGACGCCAACCTCGGAAAAGAGATCTCCGAACAATTGCTCAAACAGCCAAAAGCCCTCATGATCGCCGGCGGCGTCCTCTTCCTGATGGCTTGGATCCCAGGATTTCCCACCTGGGCCTTCCTCATCCTTTGCGCCATCGTCGGAAGCATCGGCTA
This sequence comes from uncultured bacterium, assembly GCA_964441355.1. Lineage (GTDB taxonomy): Bacteria > Chlamydiota > Chlamydiia > Chlamydiales > SM23-39 > CAIPFQ01. The sequence continues at coordinate 4,182 of CAYTXY010000142.1, read as the reverse complement.
CTTTTTCTGGCAAAATAGCCGCCGCGTCGCTGCCAAAGCCGCCGCGGGGATCAGCCCGATGGAGATGGAGATCCCCGGCCATACGGTCGCCGGCGGCACTGGAGAGGATTATGCCCTCACCTTGCCTGTGGTCTTGGAAGTCGGCTCCGCCATCTCGCAGATCATCCGCAAGGATAAGCTTGGGATGACCTTCATCGACCAAATGATCCCGAAGATGCGCCACGCCCTCTATCAAGACCTCGGAGTCCGCTTTCCCGGCGTCCACGTCAGGACCGATTCCTTGACCTTGGAACCGGGGGAATACGCCGTCCATTTGAACGAGGTGCCGATCGTCCGCGGCCGGATCATCCTCAAGCATCTTTTAACGAATGAAACCGAAGAAACCCTGAGGCGCTACAACATCCCCTTCGTGGCCTCGAAAAGCACCCTCGGCATGCCCGCCCTTTGGGTCGATGAAAAATATCAAGAGATCTTGCAAAGGGCCGGGATCCGCTTCTGGACCGGTTTGGAAGTGATCATCCTCCATCTTTCCAAATTCTACCGGCAGTATGCGAGCGAATTCATCGGCATCCAAGAGGTGCGCGCGATCCTCGAATTCATGGAGCGCTCCTTCCCCGATTTGATCAAGGAAGTGACTCGCCTCGTCCCCTTGCAAAAGCTCACGGAGATCCTCCGCCGCCTCGTCCAAGAGCAGATCTCGATCAAAGACCTCAGGACGATCTTGGAGGCCCTCAGCGAATGGGCCCAGACGGAAAAAGATACCGTGCTCCTCACCGAATATGTCCGCTCGTCGCTCAAGCGGTATATCAGCTATAAATATTCGCTCGGCCAAACGGTCCTTTCGGTGTATCTCCTCGACCCGGAAATCGAGGACATGGTCCGCAGCGCGATCAAGCAAACCTCAGCCGGCTCCTATCTCGCTCTCGACCCCGATTCCGTGCAGCTCATCCTCCACTCGATGCGTAATACGATCCAGCCGACCCCTCCGGGCGGCCAGCCTCCGGTCCTTCTCACCGCGATCGACGTGCGCCGCTTCGTCCGGAAGCTGATCGAAGGAGAGTTCCCCGATCTTTCCGTCGTCTCGTTCCAGGAGATCGTCCCAGAGATCCGGATCCAGCCTCTCGGCCGCATCCAATTGACGTGATGGGTTTATTGCATTGAATTCCTTATCGAAAAATTCGAGGCAGGTGTGCCCGACAATGCAGGAGGTATGCTCCACTTTTGGTTTGTCAAGAAAACGGTGGATGGTAGAGCGAGCATTTGCATGGCTGAAGAGAAGGTGTCGTCGGTTAATGTTGCGATGCGAGAAAATAGCAGTGATTTAGAGTGGTTTTGCTACGCTTGGGTTGATCTATACCTGGCTGAGGATTTTATTTGTAGGTTCATGGCCTTACGCTAAACTTGCGTTTAAATAGTAATGATTGTACCATCTCGCCCTTCAAACAGGGAGTACAATATGCGACTTTTGTTTATTGATACTGATGTAGGGTGTGTGTGTTACCCTCCAGACATTGATGCCCAACCTACAGAAAAAATGCAGAAAACGGCGAATAAAATAGCAACCCTTCCTGCAGCAACTCCCAGCGCTTCTCCCTCACCTCAAGCATCAGTCGAACGGAGGCAGAGCCTAGAATTGAATGGCCGGACGACCAAAATCACGACCGATTTTTAACCAAGTTCCGTATACATCACGCGCGCGCAGAAGCCCGTCTAACAACATGTATGCCAGGCAACATCAGAGGCCTGCTAGGCCTAAAAGAGGGAGTTTTGTATGCCTTTGCAATGCCTTCAATATTAAATTCCCGAAAAGCATCGCGGAACACTTGGTTGCTCATTTTCAATTGTTCTAGAATAAACAGGCGGATGCAAAGCTCCGTCGTGGGATTGATTTTTCCCAGTCTATTACCCATTTTTTCCCAGGTCAAAACTGCTGCGTGAGTAACCCCAAAATGTTTTCCAAAACTGACAAGCGTCAACTCGAAGAAGGCGCGAATAAAATGGATCTCATTTCCCGTCAATGCAATAGGCTTATGAGCCAACGCTACAAGGACCTCTTTTTGCAGCTTGTTGTAATCGATAGCGGGAGTCCAAACTCCTCTTTTCAATACCAGAGGGACATTGACCAAAACAATGGGAAATCCTAGTCCTTCATAAATAAATCGTTTTGCTTTTTTTGTCGTCATACTCATTTCATCCCTCGAGTTACCTCGATTACAGTGATAATTAACATGTCGTAGTTATCGAAAGCAACCACTATCCGAATGTAAATCATTTACATTTTCTAAGGAAGAAAAATGAAAATGACACTTGACGCTCCCTTTTCTTTGTTTTTCTCCCTTGCACATTCCTTAGAGTGTTGCTACATTTCCGTTAGAGCACACCCATGTCCGAACCGAATATTTCCCATTTGATCCAACACAATACCGCAGCCATCCGGGCGATCCAGCAAGAGGCGGCGCAAGAAAACGCCATGCAGGTCGAATCGGAACAAGACCTCAACCAATACTTCGAGCTCAGCGCGTTCAACCCCATGCAAAGGGCGAGAAACTTTAAAGAGCTCGATGAATTGAAGTCGAAGCTCCAGACGACGGAGGGCAAGGAAGCGGAAGAGGTTGAAGAGCCAAAAGTCCTGGAGACGAAAAAGGTCGAAGAGGCCGCTTCCCGTTATCAAAAAAACAATTTTGAATTGAATGCGAGAACCCTCCTGATCTTGCGCGACCGGGTCACGGCCAAAGACTCTCCGGAAGAGGCGCTAGCCAAAGTGATGTCGATGTATCCCGATCCGGCGCTTGCGGACGAAGCGCTCGACTTCCTCATCGAAACGGCCGATCCCGAAACGATGGCGGTGGTCAAACTCGCAAAAGAAAGGCTCAACACCTCGTTTGAAAGGCAGGTCAAGGCGGGCCGAAATATCGGCGTCCAATCGCGCACCTTCTCCGAAGCTGGCCTCGGCTCTCCTACTTCGCTGAGGGATATGTACCGCGATATTACCGGAACTCCCCGCGACCCGCTGATCCTTTTCAATGAGCTGGCCGAAAAATTCCGGTTCGAAAAATTGAAATCGGTGATCCATTTTCTCCTCCATTCCTTGGGCAGCGACCTAAAAGCGAAGGGCCCATCGATACCCCGCGGGGAGCTCAAGCGGCTCATCGACGACACCCGCTCTTTGCAAGGGATTCTCGGCGTGTTCCGCTTCTTTCAATCCCGGATGCAGCTCCTGCAAAGGCAATTCTCCTCGTATGGCCTCATCCTTCCTGCCCGCCTTGACTTCGAGGCCTTGGCCAGGTTATTCGTCAAAGTCCTCGCCGAGCGCTATGTGAATAGCGAAAAGATCATGCAAACGGCGCGGCTTCTCGGGATCGAAGAAGAGGTCGCCGCCCAGATCGTCGTCTACACCCAAATGAGGGACGCGCTCAGGCAAGTCGCGCCGAGGTATTTCCGCGACCTTCGGCATCGCGAGGAGCAGCTGAAAGCTTACATCGACGCGATCGAGGCCCTCGAAGACAAACTGGAAGAAGAAGAGGAGAAAGAAGACAAAGAGAAAAAAGAAGGGAAAAAATGATCGGACAGTTCCCAGAGCTTCTGAAAGAGTTAGGGCGCGTATTTCATCTGGAGCTCCATCTCGACCAGGTGGGAGCCTGTTCCATTCTCATCCCTCCGCAGCTTGTCGTCCAGCTTCAACTCGATAGCGGCCAAGAAAAGCTTTTTCTTTTCACTAAAATCGCCGAGATTCCTCCCGGCAAATTCCGGGAAAACATCTTGATGGAAGGGTTGAAAGCCAACGCCGTTGCCGACCCCCTCCCTGGCGTCCTTTGCTATTTAGCCGCCACCAACCACCTGGCCCTCTATCAAAGTTATCCTCTTTTGATCCTCAATGGAGAGAGGCTCGCCAGTTTCTTTAGCAATTTCGCCCAAATGGCTGATAACTGGCGAAAAGCGCTCCTCAGCGGACAAAGCTCCCCGAGAGGGGCCGCCTCGCCATCGGTTGAAAAACCGTTTGGCCTTAATTAATCGGGGGGATAAAAAGGTGACAAGATGCGCCAGCGAGGCAAAGCTAGATTAATGCAGAGCATTCCGCACGACGAGGACCATAGCCGAGAGGCTAGGCCGAGGCGGAGGATTGATATAGCAAAGCCGCAGCAAGCAGATTGCCACCTTTTTAGCCCTCCGGTTAATAAGTCA
>CAYTXY010000141.1:0-4774 GCA_964441355.1 uncultured bacterium | reverse complement strand
CGCAAAACGGAAGAAAAAATCGGATTACGGCATCCAGCTCGACGAGCGTCAAAAACTCAAGGCTGTCTACGGCATGATCAGCTACAAGCAATTGGTCAATGCCTATAAAAAGGCCCTTCTTACGAAAGGCAACACTGCCCAACTCTTCCTCGAGCAGCTCGAGTGCCGCCTCGATAACGTCGTCTACCGCCTTCGGATGGCTCCTTCGATCTTCGCCGCGCAGCAGCTCGTAACGCACGGGCACATCCAAGTCGATGGCAAAAAAGTGGACCGCCGCTCGTTCCAGGTAAGACCGGGCATGACGGTTTCCGTGAAGCCGGCCTCCCGGCAGATGAAAGTGATTCTGCACGCTCAAGAGCAATCGAACCGCGACATTCCGGAATACTTCTCTTTAGGAGATGACAAGTTCTCCGGATCTGTGGTGTCTTCCCCTCAGCTCGACCAGGTGCCCCTTCCTCTCCCGATCAACATTCCGCTCGTCTGCGAGTTCATCTCCCATTCGACCTAAGAGGGGTTTCGCGCGGGCTCTTCAAAGACCCCGCGCCCGTATACTAAACGGTTATACTACGGAATGCGGAGGATTCGTGCGAGAACGAGCTTTAATAGAATCATCAAGGTTATACCAATCCGCACACCAATTCAACCTTCCGACCACGCCTATTGTCGTATCCCAGTTTGGTTTTGGCCTAGTCGAATTTGTATCTCCACATACATTGCACGTGACAACTCTCTGTTCCTCGGAGCCATCTAATGTACATCGATCCGTATTTTCCAATTTTGCAAAAACGCTTGAGACCAACCTGAGTGCGCAATCATTCTTGAATAGGCACACATTTTTGTTATAAAACCCATACTTCTCAAGCGAGTAACAAGCTGCAGCAGGGTAGATGGGGCGCTCTCCCACCAAATATTCACCTACCTTTTGGATTCGATCGTTCCACCTTTGATACGCATCTTGAACCCTAGGAACAGTCACATTTTCTGTGAAGTAAGGGACAGCGGCCCGCGAGAGTGCAAGCCAATCAACAAATCCTCGCGGATTCAGGTTTCCAAGAAGAGCAATGCGACCTAAAATATTTCCTATTGGATGGCTAAAATCAAAAGTTACAGCATTCATATTAAACTCCATTTTATTTTTATTCCAAATTATACAAGCTGCTTGAGACTGCCCGCGGGCTCTTCAAAGACCCCGCGCCGTTTCACAAGAGTTTTAAAAACTCATCGGTACACTTATCCAACTTTGAGAATACCTCTCCGACCACATCTGGGCCCGGTCGTGGCATCGTCGAATTTGTGTGTCCATGTTGATTGCACATGACAACAGCCTGTTCCTCATGACCGTCCAATGTGCATCGATTGCTATTTTCCAACTTTGCAAAGACGCCTGGACCTGAAAAGTCTTTCTTTCCACGAGCGTTATATAGCTCTCTTTCCTTGTCCATCCTCTCAAACAGTTCCGGTGGCGCAATCGCATCCCTATCAATGGAGTTAAAAGCGAGTTGCCTGATATAGCGATATACTTCCTCTGAGGAAACTTGGTGTGCCGTGCACATATTTTTGGTATAAAACGCATCCTTGACAATCGGCTCTTCACAAGCAACAGGATCAAAGGAGGGTCTTTCAGGGGCGATAGGCTCTTTTTTCTTCGCGTAATAAGAAGCTATATAGTCGCACACCTTGGTAATCTTCTGAATAATCTTAGCTTCTATACGATCGATAGATGATCTTCCTGCCATAGAATATATATTGGCACCGGCACGCATGAGTGTAAGACAATCAAGAATCATTCTAGGGCCCGGGATTTGGTGGATGGCTATGCCCCCTAAAATATTTCCTGCTGGATTTCTAAAATTAATAGTTACTAAATTCACATAAACCTCGATTTTACGTTATTACACAAAAAACTATACTAGCAAACTAATTAAATTTATAGCAAAAACTATCTAAGTATTCGCGAATAGTTAATTAATTTTTTGAGGGGCGGGCGAATAGGTGACTGAAAATTTCATGGACTCTGAGCATCCGCGCGCATCCAAGGAATGACGCTAAGTAGAGTGTCCCCATCCCTCCGAACTGCAACGTCTGCTCGATAAAATTCCGGGTGAAGGCGAAACTCTCCCCGGCGCATACGGGCAAAGTCCCATCCCCAAGCCACGCACCGCAGGCCAGGCTGCAAAAGCAAGCGAGAAGGCTGGCCAGGGTCAGTTTTGCAAGATATCCCAAAAATCCTGGCTCCAAGCGTTGGCCGCGAAGGAGCAGCGCGCAATTGAGATAGGCGCTGACGCTTGTCGAGAACGCGATGCTGACCGCGCCCCAATGAAAAGCGAAGACAAGGATCGCATTGAAGAGGACGTTAACGGCAACGGAAAGGAGCGAAGCGGCAGTTGGAGATCTATAGGATTTTTTTGCGAAGCTGCCGGCGGCCAGAAGCAAAACGAAGCTGGCAGGCACAAGGCCTAGTCCATAGGCCCAAAGGCAAAGGAGCGTCTCTTGAAGATCGGCGGGAGAAAAATGGCCCCGGCCATAGAGAAGATTGAGGCCGGAGGCGCCAAGAGTAAACAGGGCGAAGGCGCAGGGGACCATCAAAGCGGACCCCTGGCGAAGCGAACTGGAAAGGAGCCCCCGGTAGCGACCCTGGTCGCCGTCTTGCATCGCACGGGAAAGCGGCGGCAAAAGCGCTCCGGAGAGGGCGATGCCGAAAAGGGCGAGCGGAAGCTGCTGCACGCGGATCGCATACCAAAGGAATGTGGGGCCTGATGGATCCGCGATCCGGGCAAAGATCGCATCGAGAGCGCTATTCATCTGCATCGCCCCGATCCCTACCGCCCCGAGAGCCATCGGCCTCATGATCTTTTTCCAGTCGGAGGAAAAAACTCTTGGGCGGAGCCATTCTCTCCAAGCCAAATGGACTCTTGCCTCTTTTCTTGCGGCGATCGCCGTCGCTCCCCATTGGGCGGCAAAAGAGAGCGTCACGCCGATGCTCAAAAAGCGGACCGCTTCCGGCAAAGAAAAACGGGCGGCGAGGAGGGCGCAAAAGATCCAGACGACATTAAAAAGCACGGGGGCAAACCCGCTTGCGAAATATTTTTTCTGGCACTGAAGAAGAGCGACATTTAACGCAGAAAGGCAAATGAAGAGAAGTCCAGGCGCCATCCATAAGGCAAGAGTCGCGATTTCGCGCCAGGCAAGCGGCAAACTCCCGAGGAGGAGCCAGAGAGCTCCCATAACGGCCAGGATCAAAGGGAGTAGCCCTGCAAGGAGGGAATAGGCCGAATCGCGGTAGAAAGCAAAAGCGGCCTCGGGGCTCTTGGCCCGGAGCGTTTCAAAATGGGGAACGAAGCCGGCTTGGAGATTTCCCTCCCCGACGAGGCGGCGCAGCAAATTCGCAAGGCGGTAGGCCACCATGAAAGCGGCGATTTCAGGGGCGGCGCCAAAGCAAAAAGCCATGGCCATATCGCGGAAAAGCCCGCTCAAGCGGCTGAAAGCAGTGCCGGCAAAAAAATGTTTCGCCGATCTTAGGATGGAGTGGGAGGTGTCCATAGTTGTTTTTTCAGAGAAAATACATTACCATGGTCGCCATGACGAAGCAAATATACCGAATTTGGCTTGGCGCACACACTTCGGCGGCAGGGGGATCGTTCAACGCCCTTTATGAGGGACGGGAGATCGGCGCGTCCGCCATCCAGCTTTTCACAAGCAACCAAAAACAATGGCAGGGCCGCAAGATCGGGGATGAAGAGGTCAAGCTTTGGGAAAAAGCCTTGGAGGAAACTGGGATCCGGGAAGTGATGAGCCATGATAGCTACCTGATCAACCTGGGCTCGCCCGACCCGGAGCTTCTTAGCAAAAGCCGGCGGGCATTCCGCGAGGAGATCGAACGGTGCCAATTGTTGAAAATCCCCTATTTGAATTTCCATCCGGGCGCTGCCACTGACAAAGACGTTGACAAGTGTCTGGCCAGAATCGCTGAAAGCCTTCTCGAATGTGAATCCCTCCTCCATCAAGGAAAAACAAGGCTCCTTTTAGAAACGACAGCCGGTCAAGGGACAAGCGTCGGCCACCGGTTCGAGCACATCGCGGAGATCATCCGCGATCTGCATCGAAAAATCCCGATCGGCGTTTGCATCGACACTTGCCATATCTTCGTCGCCGGCTACGACATCAGAACTTCGGCGGGCTGGGAAAAGACGCTGAAGGAATTCGATGAGATCATCGGCCTCTCCCACCTCTATGCTTTTCATCTGAACGACTCCCAAAAAGATCTCGGGTCCCGGGTCGACCGGCATGCTTGCATCGGCCAGGGCAAAATAGGGTTGGAGTCGTTCCGGTTTCTGATGACGGCGCCGCAAACGGCCGCTTTACCCAAATATTTGGAGACGCCCGATGGACCTAGCAGTTGGAAAAAAGAAATTGCCGAGCTTCGGCAATTTGCCAAAACGTGAAGGGATGATGAGAACAAGAATCAAAGAAATCCTTCATGCGAAAGATCCTAAATCTCTCATTGGCAAAGAAGTCCAGGTCTCCGGATGGATCCGGACCGTGCGGGACCAAAAATCTTTCGCGTTTATCGAGATGAACGACGGATCGACCCTATCGAATCTCCAAGCCATTGCCGACGCCTCGCTCGATGGATTCGGGGCCCTTCTTCCTCAACTCACGACGGGAACCTCGCTGACTGTGAAGGGCCGGCTCGTCGAGAGCCCGGGGAAAAACCAGGCCCTCGAGCTCAAAGCGGAAGAAATCAAGGTTTTAGGCCTCTCCGACCCAACTCGCT
>CAYTXY010000140.1:3541-4796 GCA_964441355.1 uncultured bacterium | reverse complement strand
TTAAAGCGAAGTAAAAAACATACAAAACCTTGGAATTTTTGCCAAGTTTTTTTGAATTTCACCTGGTTTTTTTATGACGCAATTCTTTGATTTCAAGAGTCTTGCGCTATTTTCATTTTATTCAAATCCTAACTCGTCTTTTCGCCCATACGCTCTAAAAAAATAGATTGCGCCATTCAACTGAAATCTTTATTCTTATCACGAATTAGAGACTCTGGATCTTCAGAGTATCAAAATGTGGAGAACGTACTATGAGTTTCATATGGCAAAACGCATTCAGCAAAGCATTGCTCCTTTGCGTTGCAGTCCTCGGATTATCGACCCATCTTGAGGCCGCCCCGGACCAAAGAATGAGTCAAGAAAGGCCGAATTTCGCATTTGCGTATCCAAAAGACCTGAATCTTGCGAACCCCTACGACTATTACTTTTATGTGGAGGGCCTTGCCTTCCAAGGGATGCAGACCGGCCTGGATTTCGTGTTGGTGAACAGCACTCCGGTAGGAGGGACGCTCGTCGGAACCGTTGGAGGTTTTGGACAAAACGAAAGCTGGGACTATAATTTCGGCACCCGAGTCGGCGCCGGAGTCTATTTCGACCATGACGCATGGAATATCGATGTCGATTGGATGTGGGTAAACGTAACCAATGCGGAGAGCTTTGAAGCGGGCGGCGGTTCCACGCTCCCCACCATGCTGGCCGACAATGGCAACGGCACATCGCCTTACTCCGCATACCGTACCGCCGGCGCAGATTGGGGATGTGTATTCAACGTCTTAGACACGACTTTGGGCAAGCCCTATCACATCAGCCGCAAGGTGATCTTCAACCCTCATTTCGGACTCCGGTTCGCCTGGATCGATCAACATCTCGGTGTGAATTATGGGGGCGAGTCGCCAGCAAGCCATATTAAATATCACATAGAGAACGACTTTTGGGGCATAGGCGCCCGGATGGGAGTGAATACCGATTGGATCCTTGGGTATGGATTCAAGTTATTCAGCAACCTGTCGAGTTCTGTCTTGGCAGGCTGGTTCGACAACACCCAATCATACGGCGTTCCTGGCCACACAACCGTCAGCCTTACAAACAACCCTCAAGCGGTGGTTCCCAATCTGGAGATAAACCTTGGGGTGGACTGGGGAACTACCTTGGCCAACTGCAAGTATTACATCGATTTGCGCGCTGGATACGAGTTCCAAATTTGGTGGAACCAGTGGACTATGAGACAGTTCGTAACAGGCCAAGCTGACGGCAA
>CAYTXY010000140.1:0-3531 GCA_964441355.1 uncultured bacterium | reverse complement strand
CAATTTCAACAATGTGCCAGGCTATGGCAACTTGTCGCTGAACGGATTTACGTTCAAAGTCCAGCTCGACATCTAAGAGACTTCATCTTCATGTGTCCAAAGGCCCGGCGGGAAACCGCCGGGCCTTTTTTTTCCTCTTACGGCAGCGACTGGAACAACTTTATACTTGTCGTTGTAGTAGCAAAGGTTCTGATTCCCTGCTGCACCGTTCCTTACATTTTGCAAAGCAACAAACTCCAAGCGTCCCAATGACTATAATGCCCAGGACGCTGACACCTACAAAAATTCCTCTATTTATCCAATCTGATTGGGTGATATTGGAGTCGGGAAAGGGAACTGGAGGCCACCCAAATTTCTGAGCAAAGCTATCTCCGATTTTTTCCACCTGCGCAGAACGACTCTGTAGCTGCAAGATGGCTCGAGTTATCGGTTTGTGAAGAGAATGGACCTTCAAGGAATTAAGGTTTCTTACTGCCGATGTCATAGAGATTCTCCTTTTCTACATGAAGCCCAGGGACTGTTGGATCAGATAGACTCCGATTCCAGCGAAATAGCTGATCAAAGCAATCCATCCGGTTTTTAGCAAATACTGCGTAAAGCTCACTTTTTCCAGGCTCATGAAGGCGACGCCGGCCGCGGACCCGATGATGAGGATGCTGCCGCCTGTTCCCGCGCAATAGGCGAGAAGCTGCCAGAGGGAGGAGTCGACGGGATGCGTTTGGAGATCGTACATGCCTATACCTGCAGCGACAAGAGGCACGTTGTCGATGACGGCTGAAATGAGGCCGATGAGGGTCGCGATCGCAGTCAAATTATGGACGGTGTGGTCGAGAAATTGGGCCAGGCGGGCCAATAATCCCGCAGCGTTGAGCGCGTTGATGCAGAGCAAGATTCCTAAGAAAAACAAAATTCCGGAAGTATCGACGCGGGTTAAGATATGAGGGATCCGAAGATGCTCGCGGGTTTTTTCTTCCCCATGGATCAGGTCGGTGATGATCCAGAGCACCCCGAGTCCGATCAGCACACCCATGAAAGGGGGCAGGCCGGTCAATCCTTTGAAGATAGGGATGAAAACGAGCGCGCCCAGGCCAAGAAAGAAAATCAGGCGCGCCCCAGGCTCGGGCTCCTCTTCGCGGGCGCGTTCTCTGAGCTTTGGGTAATTGCCTTTCAATCCAATTCCAAAAATCAAAAGAGCCACAATCAATGCAATAAAGCTTGGGAGAAAAAGGGTTTTCATGACGGCAAGGGTCGTGATATTTCCCTTGATCCATAACATCGTAGTCGTTACGTCGCCGATCGGTGTCCAGGCTCCGCCGGCGTTTGCAGCGATGACGACCATCCCGCCAAGAACCATCCTGTCTTCGGTCTCCGGCACTAATTTTCTCAGCATGGAAATGATCACGATGGTGGTTGTCAGGTTGTCGAGGATGGCGGAAAGAAAAAATGTGATGAGGCCAAGAATCCAAAGGAGTTTTCTTTTCGAGCTCGTCCGGATCAAATCGGTCACGATCTTGAACCCTTTATGCGAATCGATCAATTCGACAAGGGCCATCGCTCCTAAAAGAAAAAAAATGATCTGGCTGACATCGCTGACGCTTTCAGCCAAATGGTGGATATTCGCGGACATTTCGCCCGATTTGATCAGAAATAAAAACATCCACGTCAACACGGCCATCAAGAGCGCCGAGCCGGTTTTATTGATCTTGATGCTTGTTTCCGCGATGATCGCAGAGTAGCCGAGGGCAAATGTGATGACGATCAGAAGATTGGCGAGCTGGGTATCTAACATACGTTCCTTATCTCAAGCCTGATTGAAGAATATCATGCATGCGGAGCAATCCAACGACCCGGCCGCCTTGCAAAACGGGAAGAACCGTAATCAGGCGGCCCGGATCTTCTTCCATCTGGCGCAAAGCGGAGATCGCCAGCTCATCCGGACCCACCGTTCGAGGAGAGCAAGTCATGAGAGTTCCCATTTGCGTTTGCAGGGCGCCTTCCCCTTTCGTGTGGATGGCTCTTCGCAAATCGCCGTCGGTGAAAATGCCCTCGAGCCGGAAATCATCTGCGATCAAAATGCAGCCGCAGCGTTTTCCCGTCAGTTCGTGGAGGATATCGATGAGCCGGTCTTGGTTTTTGCAAAGAGGAACCGCCTCGCCTTTGAGCATCAGGTCGGAGACTTTGAGCGTGATCTTGCGCCCCAAAAAACCCGCAGGATGGTTCGATGCGAAATCGGTCGCGGAAAATCGTTTGGCCCGCATCACCGCAATCGCGAGGCAGTCCCCGAAAATGAGCTGCGCGGCTGTCGAGGTGGTAGGAGCCAGGTCATAGGGGCAAATTTCTTTCTGGGCAGGAAGGTGGACGGTAAGGTCGGTTGCGCGCTCCAGCCGCGAAGAGGGTGCGGAAACTACCCCAATCGTAAAGGCTCCTTTTTTCCGGACATGGGGGATCAGGCCTAAGATCTCTTCCGATTCGCCGCTTTTGCTGAAGGCAAGAAACACATCTTGCGCTGAAACGATTCCAATATCTCCGTGCAAGGCGCCTCCAGGAGAGAGGAAAACAGCTCGGGTGCCGGTGGAGACGAGAGTCGCGGCGAGCTTTTGCGCAATGAAACCGCTTTTTCCGACTCCGGAAAGAAAAAGAATACCCTGGCAAGCTTGGATCGCTTTGAGCGCCTCTTCGGCTTCATTGAGATCGACCACCTCGAAGAATTGGTTCAGCGACTGGCGGAATGTATCGAAGAGGACCCTCATGAGGATATGTTACTTGAAGTCTTCGAAAAAATCGATTAACTTCGAGTGAAAAAAGGTTGCCTCATGAACAAGACACCCATCGCTGTCGCCGAAGGCGATGGCATCGGCCCCGAAATTATGCGCGCGACGCTCCACATCATGGACGCCGCCGGAGCTTCTCTTGAAATCCATAAAGTGGAGATCGGGGAAAAAATGTACGCGCAAGGCTTTGCCACCGGGATGGACCCGAAAATGTGGGAAGTCATCCGCGGAACGAAGGCCTTTTTGAAAGCTCCCATTACAACGCCGCAGGGCGGCGGGTTCAAAAGCCTGAATGTGACGATCCGGACGACCCTCGGCCTTTATGCGAATGTCCGTCCTTGCGTCTCTTATTTTCCCTTCGTCGCCACAAAACACCCCGAGATGGACGTCGTGATCGTCAGAGAGAACGAGGAAGACCTGTACGCCGGGATCGAATACAGTCAGACGCCCGACGTATGCACCTCCATCAAGATCATTTCCCGCGCAGGATCGGAAAAAATCGTCCGCTATGCGTTCGAATACGCCAAACGGACAGGCCGAAAAAAAGTCACCTGTTTCATGAAAGACAACATCATGAAATTTTCCGATGGCCTGTTTCACAAAGTCTTCGACGAGATCGCGGCTCAGTATCCCGACATCCTCAACGAGCACTGGATCGTCGACATCGGGGCCGCCAAGCTCGCGGACACCCCGGAGGTGTTTGATGTGATCGTCATGCCCAATCTCTATGGAGATATCCTCTCGGATGTCGCGGCGCAGA
>CAYTXY010000139.1:0-4859 GCA_964441355.1 uncultured bacterium | reverse complement strand
ATTGATCGCGTCATCTTTGGAAAGCCCGCGCGATTGCAGATAAAAAATTTGTTCCTCGTTCATGCGCGAAGTGGATGCTTCATGCTCCACTTCCGCGCTTTTGTTTGCTACTTCGATGGTGGGGAATGTATTGGCAGAGCACCGGTTGCCGACCAGCATCGAATCGCACTGGGTGTAGTTGCGGGCATTTGTTGCTCGCGGGCCGATCCAGACCTTCCCCCGGTAGCTATTGCTCGCCGAATCGGCGGAAATCCCCTTAGAAATGATCGTGGAGCGGGTATTTTTGCCAACGTGGATCATCTTCGTGCCCGTGTCGGCTTGCATCATCCCGTTTGTCAACGCGACCGAATAGAACTCGCCGACCGAATGATCGCCGCGCAGGATGCAGCTCGGATATTTCCAGGTGATGGCGGCGCCGGCCTCGACCTGCGTCCAGGAGATCTTCGCGCGGGTGAAGCAAACGCCCCGCTTCGTCACGAAGTTATAGACGCCCCCTTTGCCTGTTTTCGGATCGCCCGCATACCAGTTTTGGACGGTGGAGTATTTGATTTCGGCCCGCTCTTTGGCCACAAGCTCGACGACCGCCGCGTGAAGCTGATTCGTATCGAAGGCGGGGGCTGTGCAGCCCTCTAAATAATTGACATAGGATCCCTCTTCCGCAATGATCAGCGTCCTTTCGAACTGGCCCGTCTCCTTTTCGTTGATCCGGAAGTAGGTGGAAAGTTCCATCGGCGAGCGGACCCCCTTCGGAACGTAAACGAACGAACCGTCGGAAAAGACGGCGGAATTCAGCGCGGCGAAAAAATTATCCCCGATCGGCACGACGCTGCCGAGATACTCCTCGAGAAGCTCCGGATATTTGTGGACCGCTTCAGACATCGAGCAAAGGACGACTCCCGCTTCCTGCAATTTTTTTTGGAATGTGGTCCCAAGAGACACCGAATCGAATACGACGTCGATGGCGACATTGGCGAGCCGCTTCTGCTCATCGAGCGGAATCCCAAGCTTCTCGAAGGTGCGCAAAATCTCCGGATCCACCTCGCTCAAACTATCCAGCTTCGGTTTGGACTTGGGCTCGGAATAGTAGGAGATCTCCTGATAGTTGATCGGAGGGTACTTGACGTTGGCCCACTCGGGCTCTTTCATCTCCTGCCATTTCTTAAATGCTTTCAGGCGGAAGGCAAGAAGGAACGGCGGCTCTTTTTTTTTCTCCGAAATCGCGCGGACCGTCTCTTCGGTCAAACCTTTCGGGAAGGTCTCCGATTCGATCGGGGTCTGAAACCCATATTTATAGTCAGCTGCGCCAAGAAGTTCGCTCTGTGTTGCCATAATCCCAAGGATTTTACCGATCCTTGGACTTGCTGTCAATTTTCACAAGGTTTTATATATTAGAATCATAAACTTTTTTTAATAAAATAAAAACAAACTGAAATACAATTAAGTTAGTTATGGAAAAACATTATTCGCAAGAACTCCCCATCCGCGCAAAAATGGAGATGGCCAAGGAGATCGGGCAGGTCGTCGCATGCCTGCATGCGGGGAGAAGATCGGCGGCCGATCTACTCATCGAAGACCTGAAGGCGCGGGCCGTTTACATGGACGAAGAGATCCAGCAGAGCGTCCTCATGTTTGCCGAGCAAGTGCAATTCCAGTACGATTACGACCTATGGCACCGGATGACGGCCGAGGTGGCCCAAGCCGCGGACAAATTGATCGAAAACCTAGGCTTTAGGCCGCCCTCCTCCATCGAATAAATTTTTTCTGATATATTCAAACGCCATGCGCAGCGCTGCTTTTCTCCTCCTCGCTTCTTTTGCACTATTCGCTTTTGCCGATGAGGAGGGTAGCCAAGCGGAGGAGTGGCACCGGCCTCCCCATCCGAAAACTTCCTCTCTCCTTGCTGGTAAATACATGACGGGGAACTGGGACGGCTGGAGAGACGTTTTGGAAGACCACGGGATCGTCTTTGGCAGTTTCTTCCTCACCGAGTGCATGGGCAACCCGGTCGGGGGCAAGGCGCGAGGGTTCACCTATACCGGTTGGTACGGAATGAACCTCGACATCGATTTCGACAAAGCCTGCGGCTGGACGGGATTTGAGTTTTTCACTTCGATGGCGTGGCGGACGGGAACGAGCCTGACGAAGAAAAAAATCGGCAACCAATTCCAGGTCCAAGAAATCTATGGCGGGCAAACCGTCAAACTCAACGAACTCTATTTCAAAGAGACTCTCTATGATGGGGCCTTCGAAGTGAAGGCCGGCCGGCTGAACGGATGCAGCGACTTTATCGCCTCTCCCCTTTATTGCCATTTTCTCAATTTGGCCATCTGCGGCAACCCGGTCTCGATCCTTTATAACACGGCTTTTACCGACGCCCCTTTTGCCCAGTGGGGCGCCTACCTCGGCTTTAAACCCCATGACATGATCAAGGTAAAGGGCGGCGTTTATAACGGGAACACGAACGTCAACTTGAATAAGTATCACGGGGTCAACTTCACTTTCGAGAGCACCAACGGCGTCATTTGGATCACCGAATTGGACCTATTCGTCAACCAAAGGGAAGGCGACCGCTACCCGGGCAATTACCGGGCGGGATTTTTTTATCAGATGGCCAACACCCAGATCTTTTCCGGCGGCGTAGGGGGCGATCCTGGGTATTATTTCCAAATCGACCAGATGGTCTACGACGGAATCACCCCATTTGCCGCCATGATCTTCCAGCCGAAGGATAAGAACTTGATGCCTCTTTTCTTATCGAGCGGCATCGTCTTCGATGGGCTCGTTCCGGGCCGCCCCAAAGACTCTTTTGGCTTTGCTTACGCATACGGCAAATTCAGTCCGGACCTCGGAACAGGGCAGAATTTCGAATCGCTTTTTGAAGCGAACTATTGGATCCAGGTGAACGAGTGGTTTTCCGTCATCCCCGACGCCCAGTTCATCCTCCACCCGAAAGGGACCGATATCCCAAACGCTTTTTGCCTCGGTTTCCAAGTGGGAATGATTCTTTAGGAACGCCCAGTCTTATTCCAACTTTTCTAGTCTTTTTGCTATAATTTCGTTTTTAAGGAGTCCAGCCATGAAAAACTTCCTCGTTGTTTTAGGAATTATCTTAGGATCCGTTTTTTCTCTGGAAGCGGCAAATGCCGCTGCCCAACGAAGGGCTGTCGAAAATGGCCTTCGCCTCAAAGAGTCAACCAAGGGTAGTCGCCAGTTCGATATCTACGAAAGAATGGAGTTTTACCACGTTCCGGGACTGAGCATGGCTGTCGTAAATAATGGAAAAATCGTATGGGCCAGAGGCTACGGACAGATATCGAATCACCCAAAAAGTTCGGGCATTGACCCGCACGCGCTCTTCCAAGCCGCCTCGATCAGCAAACCGCTCACGTCGTTTGGCTCTCTTCTGCTCGTGCAAAAAGGGAAAATCTCGCTCGACGTGGATGTCAACACCTATCTCACTTCTTGGAAAGTCCCCGAAAATGAGTTTACAAAAACGGAAAAAGTCACTTTGAGAAGGCTTCTTTCTCACACCGCGGGGTTGAGCGTCCCTAGTTTTCCGGGCTATGCTCCTGGCGCTGAGCTGCCCTCTCTCGTAGATATCCTGAACGGGACAAAACCTCTCCCCACCTCCAAAGACGATGCGTCTTCGGGGCCCCCCAGGGTGAACACCGATCCCGTAACCGTGATTGCCGAGCCCGGAACGAAATATCAATATTCCGGCGGCGGATACTTGGTCGTCCAACTGCTCATCGAAGATGTGACCGGCACGCCATTTGCCGTCTGGATGAGAGAGAATGTCCTCATCCCTTTAGGAATGCACGAGAGCACATTTGAGCAGCCTCTGCCAGAAGCTGAGGTCCCCCGCGCCTCTCTTGGCGCTGTAAAAGACGGCGAGGAGGTGGAAGGCGGATGGCATGTTTATCCAGAGGAAGGCTCCGCGGGCTTATGGACTACTCCCTCGGATTTGGCAAAGTTCATCTTGTATATCCAATCGGCGGAAAAAAATAAAAAGGCATCGCCTCTTGATTTCCCCTTGGTCCATGAAATGATCTCGAGGCAAACCGTGAAGAGCGGGGAAATCGATTTTGGACTTGGACTTGCCCTATTCGGAAAAGGCGAAGATAAGATATTCGGACATAAAGGGCAAAACGAGGGTTTTATTTCAGAACTTTATGGGTTTGCCTTTCGCCCGCAAGGCCTCGTGATTATGATGAATAATGACGGCGCTCCGGATTTAATGGCCGAAATCACAAACAGCGTATCCGATTTTTATGCCTGGCCCAAAGTCCCAGGCGTTACAGAGTGATAGCCCTTCTTTAGATACCAACGGATCGTGCGGGCAAGTCCCTGGGCAAGCGCGGTCTTTGGCTTCCAACCTAACTCGCGGCCAATCTTGGAGGCGTCGATCGAATAACGGAAATCATGCCCCGGACGGTCCTCCACGAAACGGATGAGTGAGCGCAAACTTCCCACATCCTGCCCTGTCTCTTTCGCGAGAAGAGAGATCAAAAGATGGAGAAGTTGCAGATTGGACATTTCCACCCCCCCTCCAATATCGTACGTCTCCCCCTTTTTCCCTCTCTGCAAAATTGCATAGACAGCGTCGGCATGGTCATCCACATAGAGCCAATCCCTGATATTCGCCCCACGTCCATAGACCGGCAGCTCTTTATGGGCAAGGCACTGAAGGATCATGAGAGGGATGAACTTTTCGGGGAACTGCCCGGGACCGTAGTTGTTGCTGCAATGGGACAGGGTCGTCGAAAGACGGTAGGTTTCAGAAAAGGCCCGGACGAGATGGTCGGAGGCGGCGTTTGAGGCGGAATAGGGAGAATTGGGGCGGTACGGAGAATGCTCGT
>CAYTXY010000138.1:0-4883 GCA_964441355.1 uncultured bacterium | reverse complement strand
GAGGTAGGGATCCGTATAAAAAGCAACGAACCGGACAAGCCGGTGAGCCTGCCAGCCAGGCAGCCAAGAGCTAAGAAGCCTCAGGAAAATCAGAACCGTATAAGTTACGAATAAAAGATGTATCGTAGCAGCGAAGTAAGCTCTCATAGGGATCTCATTTTAAGAGAAGATCGCTTTTTCGTCATGGACGAACCTGACAAGTAAACTTTTTCCTGGAGCCTCGATTGAAATTGATCCTTCCATGTAAAATGCGAGGCGAATCATGCAAACCCTAGCCCTTCAAATTGACCGCCCCTTCTTACGAGCCGCCCTCATTCAAAAGGGACGCCTTGGCTTTAAAATTTGCGCGCTTAAATCAACCGCTCTTTCCGAACCCGAAAATGTAAAGCTGCTTTACAAACTCAGATTCAAAGGGCGGCTCGTCTCCGGGCTCTCCTCGAAAGAGGTTGTGCTTCGGCCCATGGATTTAAACATTGGGAAAACCCGGCATATCGAAACGGCGCTGGAGTTCCAGTCCGAAGGGATCACTCATTTAAATCCGGCCGATGTGATCTCCATTCCCCATTCGATCAAAAAATCGGCAGGAAAGGTGAAGGCCCTCCTTTTTTCGGCTTCACGCGTTGGGCTTAAATCTCATTTGGAAGAATTTGCAAAGCTGAATGTAGACCTAGACTGTGTCAGCGCTAATAGCCTCGCCTTGATCCATTTCATCCGATGGAAAGCTCCAGATCTATCCGATGCATTCATAGTTGATCTCGGATCGAGCGAATGGACGTCCGTCCTCATGGAAGGAGGGGAGCTTAAAAAATCCCATGCCCTCGGGTCGGGCACAGAGGCTCTTCTTACGGATTTTTGGGAGGACCGAAAAAAAAGTCTTCTCCCCAAAGAAGTGGAAGGGGTCGCAAAGCAAATCGACCTGCTGCAGATCAAACCCCACCTGAATCCTCAATTTTCGGAAAAACTCGCCCAGATCCGGCAAGAATTGGCCAAAACGATTTTTTCTTTTTCTCGATGCTCCAATCAAAAGCCCATCGTCTTCACCGGCCATATCGACGCATTTGGCCACCTGAAAGAATTCCTGATGGACAGTTTCAAAGAAGCCGTTTCCAAGGAAGTGGGCGTTACGCTCGACCTGGAGGAGAAAAAATACGCCATTGCGATTGGCCTTGGCTTAGAACAAGCCGGACGGCCTTTACAACTCTTGTCCCAAGAATTTTTCCCCAAAAAAAATTGGCGCGGTGCAGGAGGCTACGGACTCCTTCTCCTATTTCTCTCTTTCTGTTTGAGCAGCCTTTTGCTTTGCATAGGGCTAAATAGCATCAGAGCGAGAAAAGCTAAAATGGTTGAATCTGTCCAGGGCAATCTAAGCCTTTGGGATCCTGAATTGAAGAATATGTTGCTTCTAGATGAAGAAATGGCGCTCAAGGCATGGATTGATGGAGTTGAAAAATACAACAAGGAATATCCTTACATTCTCGACGTTCCCCGTGCAGCTATTGTCCTTTCATGGCTAAGCCAGCACCCACTCCTCCTGGAATTCAAAATGGAAAACGACCCGCTAGAAGTGAAAAACCTTCGCTATCAATTGGTTGAATATCCCAAAATCGGGTCTCTCCAAAACCGCTACCGGGCGAAAGTCGATCTTCAATTCAAGGTAAAAAGCCCTATGAGCGCGAGAAGATTTCACGAAGCCTTATTACAAGGAGATGAACTCGTCGACCCAAACAGCGAAGTGAGCTGGGAAGCTCTCAGCGACAGCTATCGAGCTTCCTTTTTTTTAAATTCAACCAAGGCGCCTTATGTTCCTTGAGTCCATTGGCAAAATCTGCTTTTCGCAAGTTCGCCCCATCTTTTTTTATTCTTTTCTTTTGATTCCATTCGTTCTTTCGGGCAGCTATTTGCTCCGTCGTCAGGCTTTCCAAGAGCAGCTGGAACTTCGCTTCGCAGACGCGGCAAAAAAAGGCAAACTTGCTTTGGCTAGAAAACTGAGAAAGGAAAACTTCATGAAAAGATATTCGAACGCCGATCAGTTTTTTCTCGACAAGCATATTGAATCGCTCTCGTTTTTACAAGATGAACGCTCCGCCATTTCTTCAATGATCCATCATCCAGCTCTTTCAAATAAACGCATGTTGCAGGAAAGGCTGGAATTTCTGGAAAGCGACACAAACCGTCTCTCTTTCACGGAGGAAAATATCCGCACTTCCGCCAAAATCAAAGAAACGGATGAAAAACAGCGGCATCCAGTTCAAATGAGTGAAAATGATCTACATAAATTATTGTCATCTATTGAAGACCTCGCTGTTGGAGAAAATGAGCCCATTGCAAAAATGCCCCAATTATTGATTCGGGACTTAAGCTTAAAAAAAATTGAAAATCCTCGAGGCTGCGAAGTGTTTGAAGTCGAGATGGAACTTCTTAAAAGAGAATGGATTAATTAATGAAAAAATGGCCCTACATTCTACTATTGATCGCCAACGGTTGCTCCCATTATTCGCCAGCAGCCGAAGACCCCCTTGTCGCCATCCAGATCCAAGATCGAAACGGATTTACGGAAACCATCAGCAATCCTGAGAGATTGGAAAATTACTATTCCGTCGATTTCCTTGCCTCTCAACCTTTCAAAAAAGTATTGAGGGTGTACAAGAGGGGCGGGAAAAACCATTCAATCATTACAACTTATCATCCAAATGGATCGATTGCCCAATACCTTGAAGCGAAAGAGATGAGAGCCAGCGGAATTTACAGGGAGTGGTTTCCGAACGGGCAAACAAAGATCGATTCCTATGTGATCGGAGGGACCGCAGATATCACGCAAGGAGCTCAAAAAGATTGGCTTTTCGACGGTACCAGCCAAGTGTGGGATGAAGAGGGCCATCTTTTGGCTCAAATCCCTTATCAAGGCGGGGTCTTGAATGGAACCAGCGTCTATTATTATCCGTCTGGAACCGTACAATGCGAGATTCCTTACATAAAAAACATGGAAGAAGGAGATCGAATCGAATTCTATCCGAATGGCAATGTCAAATCGAAAACCCATTTTCAAAAGGGCACCCGTTCAAAAAACTCAAACGGTTTCTATGAAAACACTCTTGCTGCGTGGATGGAAGAATATACGGACGGGCTGCTCCTCAAAGGGACCTACTACAATCCTCAAGGAGATCTGATTGCGCAAGTCGAAGACGGCCGTGGCCAGCAAGCCCGCTACGAGAACAATGCTCTCTCCTTTCTCTTGGAAATCCGTCAAGGGGTTCCAGAAGGGACCGTGAAAAAATTCAATCCGAAAGGGGATCTCATAGCCCTCTACTCCATCAAAAATAACAAAAAGCACGGAGAAGAAATTTCCTATTTTCTCCCTGAAACGGGGGAGCATGAACGGAAGACAAAACTAGCGATTCAGTGGGACCAGGGCTCTATCCACGGCATCGTCAAAACTTGGTATCGAAATGGGCAGCTTCAGAGCCAAAGGGAGTATTGCCGCAACCTCAAATTAGGTCCCTCCTGCGCTTGGTACAAAAATGGATCCCTCATGCTTGTTGAAGAATACGAAAGCGGCCTCCTGGTCAAAGGAGCCTACTACAAAAAGAATCACAATGATCCAATATCCACTGTAATGAATGGCAATGGAACAGCATACATCTATGACGAAGATGGGGCTTTCATGAAAAAAATCCTCTATGCAAAAGGGAAGCCGACTGATCCTGAAGACTGAACTAAGAAAACGATTCCTTGTTTTGCGGGCAGCCATTTCTCCCGATCGGCGATCCTCCGCCTCTCTCTTGATCGCTCGTCTTCTGGAAACCCGAGGCCGCATTCTTTCATTTTATTCGATCGGATCGGAGGTCGACCTGTCTTTAACAAATACCATCCTCGCTAAGTCGGGCCGCCTGATGGCAAACCGCCTAGAGGGAGACAGCCTTGTCCCCTACCATATTCGCGATGAACGGGAGCTGGTTATTTCGCGTCTTGGGATCCCCGAGCCCCACCCAAACAGTTCGCAAAAAGCCTCCCTCTCAGAAATCGATCTCATTCTTGTGCCGGGGCTAGCGTTTGACAGCGAGGGAGACCGTTTAGGATACGGCAAAGGCCATTACGACAAATTCTTAAGCGCAGTCGGGGAAATCCCCACCGCAGGAATCGGATTTCGAGAACAGCAATTTTCAAAACTGCCCCGCGACCCCTGGGATGTCTCTGTTAAGGAATTGATCTTGGTGTAGACGACCTACTGAGTCTTTTTTAGGGTGGAGGCAGGGGTTTTAATTTCCTGCTTAGGGCTGCAAAAACGGGGACCCGGGCAATCGTTGGCTTTACAAAGCGAACCTGGAGAAACAACTGTGCACATGGAATAATGCGCCTCTGAGGGACACTGCCAGATGACTGTATAAGGAGTCAAAGAGGTCTGCGGCGTTCCTGGATGCAAATAATTAGTCGGGTTGAGGTTTGTCGTAAAATTTTTCTGCTGTCCCGGCTGGATAGAAAACTGCCCAAGAAATGTACCATCTGATGCTTGAATCGTCGCGGTAAGAATATAGGGCGAGTCATTCATTAAAAGAACCGAGCCATCGTTCGTCCCCGCTTGGGCAAGGTAGGGGAATAACAAGAAGAAAAACCAGATTACTAACCCACTACTCAAACTGTTGACAAATGGCTGGCTGCGGCTTTGCCATATCGATCCTCCCCCTCGGGCATAGAAGCCTCCGGCTATGGCCCTCGTCGTTCGGAACGCTTCGCTTCGATCTGGCTTTGCCTCGCTAGCGCCATTTGTTTGCCAACTTTTTGCGTAGCGTGTTAGTGTTCTCACCGCTTTTCTCCACTTTTTGCCGCTGGTTCAAAATAGGCCCAGCGCAAATCAAGCTGTTCCATCGGAGAAAGGACGACCCCTG